>CAYPSX010000021.1:0-36228 GCA_964413185.1 uncultured Bacteroidales bacterium | reverse complement strand
AAAAGCGACAAGTGAGGGTTTCGCTCATCAGAGGATTCAGCGATGCTCCCCGCATAGCCGCTTTAGGCGGCCTGGCGGATAGAAGGGAGTGAGAAACACCACCGGCTAGGCGGCTCCAAGCCGCTATGCCGGCTATTCCATGCAAAAATATCTGACTAATGGGAGCCCGACTCCAAGTCGGCCTCCCATTTTTGCCTTTCAAGGCTTTATCAGAGACACAAAGACTCGGCGTGTCTCCAAGATACACCGGGTCTGGTTTCATTTGACAGATTACATTTGCAATGAGGCAACAATTATAGATGTTTTTCGTACATTTGTTAAAAAGACAGACCAATGGAATCAATAAGCCTAATTTCCAAAATATCAATGCTACCACAACAAATGAGAAGTGAAGTCAATGATTTCGTTGACTTTTTAATGAAAAAAAGACAAGAAGAATCAAAACAAAAAAAACCAAAGTTTGGGTGCGCAAAAGGACAGATATACATATCGCCTGACTTTGATGAACCTATCGAAGACTTTAAAGACTATATGTAATGGACTTATTACTCGACACCCATGCCTTAATCTGGTTTTTAAACGGCGATGACCAAATTTCTACAACAGCCAGGAATAGCATTGAAAAAGAGAATAATATAAAACTCATAAGTGTTGCAACTATATGGGAAATTGCCATCAAAAACAGCCTGAATAAGTTACGTTTCGCAAAGGGATTAAGGCATTTTTATAATATGATTGATGATAATGGATTCGAAGTTTTGCCGCTTTCAACTGGACATGCTATAGAACTTTCTACATTGGAATTTATCCATCGTGATCCTTTTGACCGTATGATTGTTGCCCAAGCAATCATTGAAAATCTCACCATTGTAACAAAAGATGAACAAATTCAAAAATATGCTGTTAAAACGGTTTGGTAATTTTTGGTATAAGCCTAAGGCCTCTCTTTTACAGCACATTTTTAAGTCTCACCGGTCTAAAACCAACCATCGAAGATGTTCACCGAAAAAAACGCGCTGTTTATTCAGAGATGGAAAGACTCGGCGTGTCTCCAAGACATACCGAGTCTGGGTACCGCCCGTATCGGAAAATCCCGGCAGTTCGGAGCCGTGAAAACCCGGCGTGTTTTAGAAACACACCGAGTTTAGAGAACCGTCCGTGCTACAGAAAAAAACCGGCGTGTCTTCAATACAAATCGAGGCTAAGGCATAAAAATACCTCAATCCCAAAACAAAAAGCACAAAATTATTATCTTTGCTTGTCAATAAAAAACGTATTTGCTTTATGAACTCCCATCTTTTCAAACTACTCATTCCCTTTCTGTTTTTCTTTTTTACTCAATGTTCCAACGGCCAACCAGCCATTACAGGTACTTTTCCGCAACTTGCAGATCAAACCGTAAAACTGGAGGGTTTTAACGGTTTGGAAACTTATGTGATTGACAGTGCCCGGACTAATGAAAAAGGTACTTTTCGGCTTAAATATTCACCCAAAGATTATGGTATGGGTTACCTTGTTGCGGCAGAAAATAAGCCGTTTATCGTTGTTTTAAGTGGTAATGCAATTGAATTAAAAGGGGAGACACTAAGTAATGCTACTTCAGTTGAAATTCTAAAAGGTAAAGAGAACCAGATTTTTGAGCAATACGCTTCGGAACATGCCCGGCGCGAACAAACCTTAAGTGCCTGGGTTTATCTGGAAAAAATATACAGAAACGATTCGCTTTTTGCAGCACAGAAAAAACCGCTTAATGCGATTAAGCATGAAACACAACGAATAAAAGAAGAGGACAGCGCGTTTTTAGCCGGTTTAGACCCCAAATCTTATGTAAGCTGGTATTTGCCAATGCGCAAACGGGTAAGTTCAGTTTCTACAATCGCTCAATATCGTACAGAAGAAATCCCTGCGACCATTGCAGCATTCAGGAATTTAGATTATACCGATGACCGTTTGCATAAAAGCGGTTTGCTTCGCGATGTAATTGAAAGTCACTTTTGGCTCATCGAAAATAGCGGTCGCCCTTTAGATTCGGTGTATGCTGAAATGAAAATATCCATCAATCACATGGTGGAAAACCTCGCAGCAGATGAACCCAAACTAAATGAAATTAGCGACTATCTGTTCAAACTTTTAGAAAAACGCAGCCTATTCGATGCCTCAGAGTATCTGGCATTGAAATTATTGAATGAAAATGCCTGCACCGTAAACAGCGACCTTGCTTCGCAACTGGAAAGTTATCGCGCCATGAAAAAGGGCAATACAGCGCCTGACATCACTTTTAATGGAAACTTTATCGCACCCGGCTACAATTCGGAAAATAAGCCAAAAAGACTATCTGATTTGGAAAGCGATTACACTGTGGTGGTTTTTGGTGCGAGTTGGTGCCCGCAATGTCCCAAAGAACTCACAAACATTGCCCGGCATTATAAAAAATGGAAAAAATATGATGTAGAAGTCGTATTCGTATCATTGGATACAAACAAACAAACTTTCAAAAGCTTTGCCGGACATTTCCCATTCATCAGCGTATGCGATTTTCAGAAATGGGACAGTCCCATTGTCAATTCATACTATGTATTTGCCACTCCCACCATCTATTTGCTGGACAGCAAGCGAAAAATATTGCTACGCCCAAATTCTGTAAAGCATTTAGATTCATGGGTTGATTGGTATTTGGTGAAAGGGAATAAGTAAAAATGTATAAAATAAATATACTCCAACAAGTAAGACTCTCTATGGCAGTATCTATTTCACGCTTCCTTCAGTTAGCAACGTTGCTCGCAAAGCGCCCGGCAAATAGATAAAAATAAAAAAGCAACTACCGGTTAGGCGGCTCTAAGTCGCCGATTCCGTCTGCCCTGGATGTTTCAGGCTAAGCTGACTCTGCGGATGGTATCTCCGGTACCGCATCTATCCTCAGGTGCGACTTCATCCCTAAAACTTCGATAAATGAGTTACGAGGTTTTCGTCCCTGTTAAGTTCCAGCTTATTGCGCAGCCTGCTTCTCGCTACATTGATGCCGTTTTCGGAGCTGAATGTAATGGCTGCAATTTCTTTTGTGCGCATGTTTAATCGAAGGAATGCACAAAGCTTTTTCTCGCTTGGAGTTAGATCGGGATGCGCTTCTGACAGGTTGCGGTAAAAATCTTCATGTACGTGCTTAAAGCGTATGTCGAAATCTTTCCAGAAATTTTTGTCGCTGGTTATTTTATGCTTGCTAAGTATGGTTTTAATTGCATTTGATGTTTTTTTGCCGCTGTCTTGCGCCAGTTGGCTAAACTCACCCATTATTTTTTTATTTTGCTCGTTTGCCTGGATGAGCGAAAGCGCATTTGAAGCGAGCTCTTTTTGTTTCATGTCAATGTCTTTTTTGTACATCTCCAGCTTTGTTTGATGAAGCTCTTTCTCCTTATCCAGAATGATGGTTTGTTGATTTTTTATTTTTGCTGCCGATTTTTTTAGTCTGATGTTGTAGTAAAGCAATAAAATTCCAAGCAGTATAAGCAACAACGCCGCTGATGCAAGTGCAATTATGGTATTTCGTTGTTTAATGATTTTGATGTCTTGTAACTCATTTTCACGTTCACGGGCATCAACTTCATATTTTGTTTGCAATTCATTGAGTTCGTTTATTCTTTCTGTGTTTTTTAGGCTGTCTCTGAGCCTGACAAATTTTTTGTAATTTGCCAGTGCGTTTTTATAATTTCCCTGCGCAGAATCGTATTTTGCATAGTTTTTATACAACGTGGCTGTATTGAAATCCCCACCCAGCTCATCAGTTTGTTTTTTTGCCAGGTCAAGGAATTTTTTCATTTCCGGAAGCCTCTTTTTTCTCAATAATAGTTCGCTGTGCGTGAGACTTGTGAGTAATATTCCCTGTTTGTTATTGAGGTTTTTATAAATATTCAAACCTAATTTATTGAAAAGCAAGGCACTACTAAACTTATTTTCATGATATAGAAAGTTTGCAAGGTTGTGGTAACATCCGGCCAAACCTGCCGAGTCATTCAACTCTTTGTAGTAGTTTAGGCTTTTCTTTTGGTAGTGAATGGCTTTATCGAAATCCGACAGGTGGTAGTAAATATTGCCCAAATTTTTGTATCCACTGGCTATTCCTTCTTTGTGGTCAAGCTTTTGATAAATGACAATGGCTTTTTTTAACAGGTCTACTGTTTTTCTGTAATTTCCCAAAAAATAGTTCAGATTGCCCAGGTTGTTCAATGCGTTGGCTTTATGCCGAAGGTGTTTTTCTTCTGTGCATCTCTCCAGCACATTGTAAAAATTGCGCATCGCCTTGTCTGTTTGTCCCTTGTACGCATGGAGCGTTCCCATTATGTTTTGTGCTTTAATGTAGCCTTCGATGAAATTCGTTGATTTGCTCAATTGTACGGCCAATGTGGCTATTTCCATTGATTTGTTATAGTCTCGTTTTCTAATATCCCAGGCAAGGCGGTTTAAGTATTTAATTTTTGCCGTATCGGTTTCAAATTGTTCTAGTTTTTGTTTTAGCGTATCTGATATGGATACTGTTGCATTAGCCATGTTTTTATGAGTGGTGAAACCCATAATAACTAAAAGGCACAGCAAAGCTTTGATTAAAATTCTGTTTTTTTGTGATCGGATTGGCAAGTTGGTTGGTTGGTTTGCTGGTTTATTCAATTCCTGTTTCATGCGCTGTTTTATTTGTGAATAAAATGTTAAGATATGTAAAAATTATAGATAATAAAAATTTTCGGAGTTGATAAATCGTGCACTGAATAGATACTGTGTATAAAGTGAAGTGTTTAGTTCAGAATGTTCGAGATCAAAGCCTGTCCCGCATTTTATCGGGAGCGTGTGAGAATTTAAAACCGCAGCATACATAAGGTATGTGAGGATTTTAAATTTGAGCAACAACGTGATACATTGAGCATGTCGAAATGCAGATATCGGACATTATGGACAAACACTAAATAAAAAAAGCTGCCCGGTTTAACCACAGGCAGCCTTTTGTAAATCTGTTTTTTAATGGTTAGTTTTTAATTATTACTTTTTGGGTTACTGCATTGTGGCCATTGTTTATTTTTAGCAGATAGACACCATCATCAATATTTCGAATGTTTATTGTGCCATTGAGCTGAAGTTTTTCTTTTTTAATTTGCCTGCCCATAGCATCATAAATGGTTATTTCTGTTTGTTTTAGCTGATTTTTTGGCAAGTCAATATGTAAAATGTTTTTTGCGGGATTCGGGTAAACAGATGTATTTGAGCTATTTTCTACAATATTGTGTTTTTCACCTGTGCTTTCATAGTATTCATAAGCGTTCCAGTTCACATTTTGCAATACCGGCCATATTGCACTGTGCATGTTGGCTTTCGGAATGCTCCAAATAGAAGTATTGGGTCCGGCAATGCTAATGTATTCATTAATTTGTGATGAAGTTATACGTCCTTCTTCGGCTGCACAAATATGATATATTGGTTTTTCGCATCCCATATTTCGATATTCCTGTGTTCCGCGGTTAATCCAGTATTCCTGGTTATCCAGTACATTCCATATTTCTGTATACGTTTGTGGCATGTGGTAATCTACATACTGGTCAATAATTTCTACATGCATGCCCTGGTCTTCCGGATTTCCCCAGGAAGTACAACCAATTTTAAACTCATCGGTAGCGTAACCTGCATTAATGGCATCTTGCCGTGCTGTTTCAAACTCCTGAAATAAAGTGTGCAGTTCTGTTGTTTTGTTGTTATATTCTACCTCCACATCGAGTATGAAGCCTTCATACCCTGTTTTTGCAGCGTAATAAAGGGCGTCGGCCTGTGCTCGTTCGCTTCCCGGACGGTTGTATGACCAGGCTATAACATCAAGCCCGGCGTTTTTGTATATGTTTACGAGGTTTTGATCGTTCACTTCGGGCCATGTTGCCGGGTCATAAGCGCCATCAGCTACTTTCACATATATTTTTTTTACACCCATAGACGACAATTCGCCGGCCAGTTGTGTATGTGAACTGAAGCTGGTTACATCAAGATACCATAGCCAAACGCCAAGTCCGGCTTCTACACTGTTATCTGCATTGTTTATGGTGATTGTTGAATGAGCCCGGGCTACTTCATCTCCATTGTCAAATGCCTTTACAACTATGCTCCGATTGCTGCCGGTGCTGTTAAATGTGTATGCAAAATTATATGATCCGTTTGTTGTATTTACATTGGCAATTTCCCATCCGTCTACACTAATTACAACATTTTGAATGTTTCCTGTTGTGTTTCCGCTAAATTGTACTGCTTCGCCAAGGGTGCCTTGTGAAGGATGATTGATGGTTACACTGTATTCTTCAACTTCCTGAACGGTAATCTGGCTTTCGGCAGTTGCCACAAGATTACCGGCGGAATTATATGCATTTGCTGTAATGTCGCGGTTTTGTCCGGCTGAAGTAAATGCGTAGTTAAAGGTGTATGATCCATTGGTAACTGTTTCATCAGCAATTTCCCATTGACCCACTTTTATCTTTACATTTTGGATGTCTGATGATGCAGTTCCTGAAAAAGTAACATTTTCACCTACATTAACAGTTGTAGGATGATCGATTGTAACATTTGGCGAATTACTGCCACCACTGGCAATATTAATCGTGTAATCTTCTACTTCACCGTACTGGAATGTTTCGCACGGAGATTGAGCTTCGTCGCCTTTCATGGAAATCCGCATGCGCGTATTGCCGGTAAGTGCATTTGTTGGTATCGAAATGCTGCCGCTTACTGTCGATGATGATAGAGCTGGACTGAAAACCAGTTCGCCGGCATCATCAAAATCTTTGTCCTGATTAAAATCTATCCATACTTTCCACGATTCGTTGTATGTGCCGGAAGAAAAACCGGGTTTTAATTCAATTCCGTAGCTATTGCCCTGGCTCACATAGAATACAGTGCCTGTGAAATCAGCATAACCTCCGTTGGCGTCTGATGTTTTTATTGCTGCTCCGACCTGTACAGATGATATCCACTCGCCAACTACATTTGTTCCTTTTGATTCACAGTATGTTGTGCTGCTATTGTAGGTAAAGCTTACAGGTTGCGAATATGTTGTTGTTCCTGTGTTAGCGTGCCAGCTTCGCACAGTCCAATAGTAGGTTTGTCCCTGCGTTGGATTATTCCATTCGTATGTTGTGCCAGCCTGGCTTATGTTTACAGGAATCGTTGTGGTGGGTTCTGAACTGCTTGTAAAACCATTTTGAGCTGTCCAGTTTTGAGCGGTTGTAGAAACCTGTAAGCGGTAAGCCTGTGCCGCAATAGGAGAGTCCCATCCGAATTGAATAATTCCCTGTGCTATGGCTCCGTTTTCAGGTATTCCGGGAGTTGGTGCGGTGTTGCTAACGTTGTTTTCAGGTAAATAATCAGAACCATTTCCTGAAATACCGTGTGAGCCGGGATAGGGATAATTCGCCTGTTCACAGTTTGTTAGCGATTGGGTGATTGAAGCGTTATCTGTAATTACTTTATCTAACCAGCATTTAAAGACTTCTTCTGATGAGCCAATGGCAAGGTTTACATTGCCGCCAATAAATTTTTCGACTCCGGCGTTTACAATAGCTGGTTCGAGTGGGTAGTTATGGACTTCGCAAGAGTTGAAGTACAGGTCTTTATCATTTAAAGCATTTGAAGACAGGTTCTGGAAATAGTTATATGTGAGGTTTCCATCGGACAGAACTATTCCGTTGGAGTATCCATGTCCAACCCGCCCAAAGAGAATTAAGTTGTTACAGCTCAGCCAATTTTGAATGGCCTGTATGTTTTCCTGACTTCCTTTCAAAATTTTGTATTTGAAGCCGTTATCCTGTGCTACCTGCGCTGCATAATCTACAGCCGCAACAGCCGTGGGTATGCTGGTTTCACAAGTCGAAAATATCATATCAACAGACTCATCGGGACATGTTCCTTTATGTTCAGGAGTTTGAAAATCAGCCGGTTGTTCCTGATAGTTTTTGAGAATTCTCTCAACTTGCATTTCATCTGTCAGGGTTATTTTGGCAACTTCTACCGAATAGTTGTCTTTATGTAGAAAATATGCCACAAAGCTTTCCAGTAATTCATCTTTCATTAACGGTTTAACGCTTATGCGATGGTAATTGGTTGTTTTCTCTTCGAGATCAAACTCATCAACAAGAATGCTTTTAATTGTTTTCTCGTGTTCTGGAGTTTGTTTTGGAGAAAGTTCCCAAATTTGAATGGGTAAATGTTGTGCCATTAAAAAATGTTGCAACATTATGAGTATAAGAAAAAATGTAGTTTTTTTCATTTCTCTTTAGTTTAAATATTTGTGGTTCTTAATGAAATACAGAATAAGCAACTACCGGAATTAGTATAAGAATGTACGCTTTGTTACTTTGCTTCGGCTTACCCGGTAGTTGCTGTTTTTTTTAACGGTTAATGATTAATTTTTTTGTGAAATTGCCGGTATCGTTTTTCATGTTGATAATGTAAATGCCGTTTACCAAATCTTTTACATTTATTGAAAATTCATTTCGGTTAAACGTTTTGCGCATAACTGTTTTTCCCTGCATATCAACAATCGACAGGGTTTGTTTACCGGTTGTGTTTTTATTTTGTATATAAATTTTGTTTTTCGCAGGGTTGGGGAAAATCTGTATGTTTCCGGCAACCATTTTATTGTCTGCAATTGAGGTGAATGATTTGTTGTTGATTAATTCTGCAGGTCTTAATGCTGCAATTCCATTATTTGTAGACAAAACGAAAATGATGATATCATCGGGATTTAAACTGCGTTTAATGGCTATATCGCCGGTACAGTTATAATTGGCATTGGTTCCCATTTTTTCAGAAACGCCATACACGTCTGAGGCATCAACAAGATTTACTCCTTCTGTAATGTCCGTTATTCGTATGTTCTGACTGTTCGGGTCTTCTGTGTCCGGATTGTTTTGAAAGGCAACGTAATGCCGGTTTGATCCCTGAATGAGCATTTGTGAAGCGTTGCTGTAGCCGGGCAAAACCCCACCACTGATGGCGCCGATATATGTGCCGTTTGAGGTGAATTGTGTTGCCGGAATTGTGTTGCCGTTGACTAGGAAATCTTCTGCAGGTGAAACGCCAAATGGCACAACTTCCGGTGCGGTGCCAACACTTGAAATGTTTTGTAATGTAATGATTTCAGGAGCTCCGACCGATCCGTTTGCAATAACCCACCGAACAATTTTGTTTGTGTTGGCTGCTGCAGCATAAATAACAGCATTTTGAGAAACATTGCCCAATACTGTAAAGCTATCGCCGAGCCTGTAAGGCGCATTGCCAAATGAAAGAAATTCTTGCGGATAAGCATTTTCGCTTGTCCATGTGTAAATTTTGAACGGACTCGATGATGCATCAGTTGTCAGGTTGCAAGCCAAAACCTGCCCGTCCCAACTGGTTTCAATGTCGTTGAGTTTATAAACCCCTCCGCTAATACCACTATTGGAAAGCTCTCCGGCATCAGTTCCTGTGTTGCTGTTAAGAATTTTTATGTTGATGCCATTATTCCTGGAAACAATGTATAGTTTTTCGTTGTGATAGGCTATGCCACGCTCGCTGTTTTCATTGGCTGAGAACCAGTCCGGCATATTCTCGTTTTGATTGTTACGCGCCCATACTTTTTCAAATTTGATTGTTTCTGAAGTAAAAGAGCGGACTTTGCTGTATTTTGATGTGCCGGTTTCGCTGTCCCAGCTTCTAACTGTCCAATAATAAGTAGTGTTTGATTTCGGTCCGGTATAGGTTCCGGCTTCACCATCTGCCCAGTAAAAGGAATCCTGATTGATACTTGCATTTACAACTACGGTTGCATTGGGGCCGGATGCTGAGGTGAAACCATCACTTTCTGTCCATCCTGAGTTTGTTTTCGAAACCTGTATTCTGAATGCATTGGCGCCTACAGGTGAGTTCCAGCTGAAGTTTACAGGTACAGATACGTTTGATGCATATTTTTCAGGAAGTTCCGGTTCAGGTGTGTTTTGTGGGCCTCCTTCGAGAAAATCGAACCATGTACTCCAGGGTAATGGTCCGGGGCAGCTTGTGTTGGTTCCGGGCATGTCGTTATGTCCGCAAATGCCCGATCCATAATTTGGTCTGTATTTTCTTACTTTAGGAATGTTGTACATGTCGCAGAAGTAAGCAGCCATTTCTGCAGAGGGCTTGAGCATGGAGGTCATATTCCATGTTTGCGGATTAGCGGCTGTAGCATCGTGTTCTACACCAATGGAACGTTCATTGTTTGATTGTCCTGTTGCTCCGGCATGCCACGCTTTATTGTAAACTTTTACACTTTGATAAATGGTGCCATAGCGCGAAATGGTGAAATGCGCACTTGCATTGGCATTGCAGTTTTTAAACCATGAAATAGCGCCGGCAACTGTTCCTGTTCCAATGTAATGGTTTACCCAGCAGTTAATATCCGTTCCACCGCGCGATGAGTAATTGCAGCTTGTAAATTCAGCTACTGCACCCGGATAATCTACGGATGCTTTACTTTCTGCGATTTTCTTCTCCAGTTCTTTATTATAGGCGTTTATATGTGCGGCTATTTTGTTGTTTTTCAATCCGTTAACTGTAGCATCTTCTTTCCATAAAGTAATGGAAGATGCGCCATTGTTCAGCGTTTTGTAGTAATCAATGGCCTGCATCTCTTTGAGGTTTTCATCCAGCATGCCCGAAAATTCTTTAACAGCATCAAACCAATCTAACGGGTTTTGTGAGTTGGTTTGGTTAAAATGGGCAAGCAAAGCTGCTGCGCCTCGTATGTTTTGTTCGAAGTTATGTTTTAATTCATCTTCGGTTGAGTTAATTAGTTTTGCTGCTAGTTTTAGGTTATCGCAGTAATTGTTTTGTACTAAACCCATTATGCCCCACGAACCGTACTCCGAAGGGCCAATCATTGCATAGTTGTTGTACGTTTTTGCAATGGCATTGAGCAAAGAATAGGGCACACGGAACTCTTGTGAGGCTTTTTTTAGATATCTTCTTACAGTTTTCACAGATGGATGCGGCGAGTTGGCTGTGTTTAGCCACTTTTGTTCCAGTTCATCTGCGGATTTGTCCTTTGTGAAACCTGTTAAGACATCAGTGAACGTTCCCTGCAATAGCACATCTCCATTCTTTTTTTCAACAGATGTGATTTTCTTTTCCATAAGTGCTTCAAAAGCATTCTTTTCCTGGCTATAGGCGTGGTTTAACATTAATGCCATAGCGATGAGTAAAATAATTTTCTTCATGTTTTAAGTTTTTGAGTGAATATTAATTTGAAAAAAGCCTGACAGGCCGGCCGTTGTAGTGATGGTCGCACTTTTTAGGAGTTGCCGATAGCCTGCCAGGTTTTATTGTTAAAACAGATAAGGACTGGTGTAGGGGTTTACGAAGTACCCTTTATAAACCAGTGCGCGATAAAAAATTGCAACAGCTTCGGCTCTTGTAATTTGGTCGTTTGGACGGAGAAAGTGTTTATTCGGATAATTTACCATCATATTGTTGGTTGCCGCATTGGCAACAGCTTGTTCTGCCCATTGCGATATTGAGCCGCTGTCGTATAGCATCGGCGAAATATTTTCGTATTCACCGCCGGTTTGTTGCAATCCGTTGGTTAATGAAACAAGAAGGTGCAAACGTGTAATTTTGTTTTGTGGCCTGAAAGTGCCATCGGGGAATCCGGCCAGGTAACCTGCTCTTGCTGCCTGAAGAATAACGTCTTCTGCCCAGTGCCCGTTGATATCGTTAAATGTTCTGTCTGCAAATTCCGGCTTTATTTCCGGGTCAAGAATGGCCACAACCATGGAGGCAAATTCAGCTCTAGTTAGTTGGTTTGCAGGGCGAAATGTGTTGTCGGGATAGCCCGCCAGATAGTTATTGATGAGGTATTTTAGTTCGTTGTAAGCCCAATGCCCCTCCGGCACGTCGGTTATTTCGTCAAATCTTCCGGTCTCCGGAGTTGTGTAAATGCCCGGCATAGATGGCAGATTACTGATGTTTCCGCTATAGAATTCCCATTGCGGAAAGTTGTAATCGTAAGAATAATTATCGTCAATTATATTCCATAATTTCGCATTAACTCCTGCTTCGCAACGTACGTAGCTATAAATATTGAGGCTTGGTGTTCTTGTTGATTTGTAGTCGGTTATTGAATTCAACTCGGCTAATCCGTAAAATGTGAAAGCTGATATTCCGTAGGGTGATGATTCCAATAGAACTGTGGGAAACACCATGTTGCCTTTGAACTGATAACTTGTATTTTCAGGCTTAAAAGGCTGGGTGTCGCCAAAGTCGTAGTTGGAAATATTGTACCATCCATAGCTATCGTAATATGCTACTCCTGATCGAACATAGCCGTTTTGAACAGAGAATCCGGCATCATAGGTGCTTTGGATTTGTACGGCTGCTGACATATCCAGCTTCAGAGAATTTTTAAACACAACCGGGATGCCCAGGTTGATGGTTACAGGAGGCAATTCAATGGATGCAATTCTGTGTTCAACGGCCTGGTTGAATGTGCCGGTAATGGTGAAATCGATAACATTGAATTTTACAGCCATTTTTAAAGTTTGAGGAGATTGGCTGCCTGCTAATTTTATCCATACAAATTCAAATTCCGGTTGAAAAGTAAGCGATATTTTACTGTTAAAACTACCGTCAACTATCTCTTTTATTAATTCGAATTGACCATCGCCCAGATAGTTTACATCCAGTGTCTTGTTATTTTCGTCGTGAAAAGTGAATGTTTTTGTCTTTTTAACGTCAATAGCCTGGTGCTGAAATACTTCGCCCAAAGTAGCCGGGGCTGTTTTTAGCGCTACCTGCGTTTCGTTTGTTTTTACCTCCGTAATTTTTTTTATAAACCCGTAAGGAGCCTGCTTAGTGACGCCTGATGCTATGAAATCTCCCTTTTCATAGACCGTTTCTTCTTTTGTACTTTGTAAAATAATTTTGTCGTTTTCCAGATCAATAAATTGTATGGTACCTTTTGAATCGCTAAGGATGTGAACATTTTCCGGTTTTTGTGCGTTTTGTGTTTTTTTAGGTGGAGCGAAATCATCTTCGTAGGTGCATGATGTGATTAATCCGATTAAAAGTAAAAATGTAAGAAGTTTCTTCATAGTTTTTAGTTTTTGGTTTATTTATTCCTGTAAGTGAAAGCGTTCGGTTATCTGATAATGATTTTTTGTGCAATTGTTGGTGAGGTGAAAAATGATGAGGTTAGAATAAGTAAAAGTGTTTTCATATAGCTTTGTTTTTTTTTGAAATATACAAGAGTATACCGGGAAACCGTGATTTTTTGACCTTACTAAAATATTAACATATCATTAGTAATTCTTGGAGCTTGCTGGTAATTAGGGGATAGGGAGGGTGAAAAAAATCCGGAGCAGAAAGGAAAATATCATCTGCTCCGGATGCCTGTTAGTGAATAATTGCTGTTTTCATTGTGGTTGTTCGTGAGGATGACTGTGCTTTTACAATATATAAGCCTGCCTTTAATCCGGTTACGTCAATTTTATGTATCGTTTTGGGCTCATCGATTTGCAGAACGACTTGTCCGGCATTATTAAACATCACTATTTTGGATGCTTCTTCAGATTCTACTGTTAGTAATTTATTTGCCGGGTTTGGAAACACTTTTGCTTCAAGCGTTTCGTTTTCCATGGTTAAGCCGGTTGTAGTGGTCGTGTTTTTACTATCGTTATACCGGTAATAAAACAAAGCTTTGTCGTATGTGCCGCTAACTGAACAGTTGCGTTGGTAAGGCAAACCACGTTCGTTGTGATAATCAATAAACCAGGCATACGAAGTTGAACTTTCTGTTGCCCAATGATCGAAAACCATGGCATGGCTCGACCAATATTGACCTTCGAAAGGTACAGTACGGTCAGTAAACACAATGTCGCCTCGTTTAAGGTACGACAAATCCCAATATGGCCCGTCAAATCCAAGTTGCTCAAGGGTGCATTTTAATTGAACGGAACAGGATTCTGAAGTCGGTCCTTCGGTTACTGAAGGATATATTCCCGGAAAGTTGTTGGTAGGATGATTTCGCAGGCCAACTGCCACAAAAGCAGCGCAGGGAGTGCCTTGATTATTAATATCAGACCAGGCCTGATTTTCATATGTATAGGAATTGTTCAATAAATCATCAGCAAACAGTTCGCCCCAGTCATCACCTGAAGAAACTTCATTTATAGTTATTGTGGAGCTGGTTTTTTTTACTGATTCTCCATTGATAAACGCATTGGCAGTTACTGTGCGGTTAGTGCCGGCACCGTTAAATGTATATGCGAAAGAATAATTTCCATCATATACATTTTCGTTTGCTATTTGATATCCGTCTACCGAAACAACTACATTTTCAATACCTCCTGTTGCTGTGCCTGAGAAAAGAACAGACTCGCCAACATTTGCTGATGAAACATGGTTTAATGATAAATTATAGGTAGATGTGTTTTCAAATACATCAATAGTTGATGATGTGGAAGTTAGGTATGAACCGTTTGCATTAAATCCTTTGGCCTCTACGTGGCGGTTGCTGCCAACAGAACTGAACGAGTAATTGATTGTGTAACTGCCTCCTGAAACATTCGATTCGCCAATGTAGTATGTATCTACATAAAGTTTTACTTTTGCGATATCTCCGGTTGCGCTGCCTGAAAAAGTTGTAGATTGTCCTAAAGCGGTTTCAGCCGGATGATTTATTGTAAGATTATTCACTGTTCCTTCTACAATATCAATAGTTGATGTTGTAGAGGCTACCTCAGTTCCCGAGCTGTTTAGTCCAATTGCTTCGAGCTCCCTGTTATTACCCGCCGTATTAAAGCTGTAGGCTATTGAGTATGATCCGTTTGTTATATCAGCTGTGCCTAGTAGCCACTGACCTGTGTAAATTTTTACTGTTGAAACACCTGAGCTTACATCTCCGTAGAATGTTACTGCTTCGCCAACATTTTCAGCGCCTGGGTGATTTAGCGTAATGGTCTCGGTATTCGTATTGCCCTCTTCAATTTTCAACTGGTAATCTTCTACCTCGCCGTACGTAAATGTTTCGCAAGCATCAGCAGTATAACTATCGCCTTTCATGATAAATCTGATCCGGGTTGTTCCTGTTAATGCATCTGACGGAATGGTAAGATTTCCGTTTAATGTGGATGAGCTGTTGTTGTAATATAGCAATTCGCCATAATCGTTAAAATCACCATCCTGATTGAGATCAGCATAAATTTTCCAGTATTCGGTGTAAGCCGATGAACTGAAACCCGGTTCCAATTGTATGTTATAAGTCTCTCCCTGAGTTACATGGATGTTGAATCCCAGGTTTCTGTGATAACCATCATTATTGCCACTTTCAAGATTGTAACTGCCAATATTTACCGACTCAATCCATTCGCCAACAGTATTTTCTCCTCCTGCATTGCAGTATGCATCAGGTTCGCTGAGTGGTTCTGTAAATGTAGTCATCCAAAATTCCGGTGCAGGAGTGCCCACGGCATATTCATAATTTGAGCGACTATAGCTCACATATTTACCTCCGGTAGAATTATATCCGGTATATCCTCCGCCTTTATAAACTTCATTCCATACGCCGGCCGGATCGTGACAAATATATTCACTGTTATTGTAGCCTAATGTAGTAATAATGTGGCCGCCACTTGTAAAATATCCGAAAACTACAACCGGCTTGTATGCATCAATATTTGAACGCATAGAAGCCGGAGAACCATACTTTGTTCCGTTTGCCCTTACACTGAGGCCGTAAAGAGCCGCCTCGGAATTGAACATGTTTGCCCATCCGTAAGGCTCCTTAGCATCATTGTAGTTATGACGATTGTAAATTTTGTCAGGGGTAATGCCGGTTGCCCCGTAAGCTTCAAGAACACTGGCCATGGCTGTTATTTGACATGTGCCTCCGGGGTTGTTCTGATTATTGTACTGGTACCAATAAGGTACGTTTGGAATAGTCGTTTGGGCCTGTGCTAAAAAGCTATACCCGATAAAAACTAAAAGGGAAATTGTGCGTAGAAGTTTTTTTTTCATAATGTATTTGTTTGGGGTGAATATGCCATTAAAAATAGAGTAGTTAAATATGTTCCTGTGCATGAATCACCTTAGAAAAATATTAACTAATGAGATTTTATTCGTTAATAAAAACTTAACAGCATGTTTTGATAGCAGTAAATCAGTGGTTTGTGCTAGAGTTTTATTTGTTAACCGTTTCAATATTATCTTGCTAATTGGTTGTTTTTTAACTGCTTTTGTGAATTATTCCCCGAAAATCTTTTCCATATAACAGAGTTTCGTAAATTTACCTGTGCAAACCAGAGACAAATCAGATATGCTAAAGAAAAACAAGAAATTTAAGCCCATTGGCCTGATAAAAAAAGGCGTTTCTTTTGTAAAAGAGGATGTATGGCGATTAAGACCCGAAAATTTACCCCGGTATATTCGCTTTCTTTTATTTCCTGTACGCGTAACGTTAATTGCTCTTCGTGGTTTTTTTGAAGATCAGGTTAGTATACGAGCATCTGCACTTACGCTCTACTCACTGCTTTCTATTGTGCCAATTTTAGCTATGGCTTTTGGTATTGCCAAAGGCTTTGGGTTTGAAGAGATGTTGGAAAAAGAGCTGTCTGAGCAATTTGCCAATAAACAGGAAGTTTTTAATTATATTACAACTTTTGCAAATCGTTTTTTAGAAAATACCCAGGGAGGTTTAATTGCAGGTATTGGTATTGTTTTCCTGGTATTTCTTGTTATGAAGGTTTTAGGTAATATTGAAAGTTCTTTTAATGCCATTTGGCAGGTTCATAAATCCCGTGCCTGGTTTCGCAAAATAACTGATTATCTGACTATGATGCTGATAGCTCCCATATTGATTCTGCTATCAACCAGTGCAAACGTTTTTATTTCAACTCAAATTGCAGAAATAACCTCAGAAATTGATCTTTTGGGTTTTTTTAGCCCACTCATCTTTTTTCTGGTAAAACTTATTCCTTACGTGCTTTTTTGGCTGGTTTTGACAATCATTTATATCGTGATGCCCAATACAAAAGTGAATTTTAAATCGGCTTTTGTGGCGGGAATAATTGCCGGAACCATCTTTGTTTTTGTTCAATGGGCTTATATTCATTTTCAGGTTGGCGTTTCCAGGTACAACGCTATTTATGGTAGTTTTGCTGCCTTGCCCTTGTTTCTTATTTGGCTTCAAATCAGTTGGTTGATAATTCTGTTGGGAGCCGAAATATCTTTTTCAGTACAAAATGTTGAAAAATATGAGTTTGATCCCGATATTAAAAATCTGAGTTCGTTTAGCCGGCGTGTGCTTATACTTATGATTATGCGACTTGTGGTGAAACGGTTTCATGAAGGTAAACCACCACTGACAAGCAAAGAAATAGGCCAAAAGCTCGAAATTCCGAATCGACTTGTGCGCGATATAAATTTTACGCTCGCAGAGAGCAACCTTTTATCTGAAGTAAATACCAGCGACGATAAAGAAAAAGCCTTTCAACCTGCTCAGGATATCAATAAAATGACAATCTCTTTTGTCCTGAATACTGTTGATCACTTAGGAGCCGATAAAATTTTGGCTGTGGCAAGCGACGATAAAAAACAAATCGAAGAAATTTTAAATGAGTTTGATAAAGCGAATAAAAAGGCCGGTGGTTCTATGTTGGTTAAGGATATTGCATAAAATAGTATCACGGTACTGTAGTAGAATCAGAATTATCGTTTCTTTCTTGTGAGCGTAAAAGTTAATTTTTCATACCTCTAAAGCTTCATGTAGCCAAATTTACGATTGAGGTAATTATACTCCTCGATCGTCAAAACCCGCTACAAGCGCCTTATGCTAACTCGCAAGTGTTAGGCGCTGGCATTTTATCTTATAATTAAATCCACACCATCCAGTTTCGAAATAAGATGAGGTAGTGTAAACACCTCTAAGTCTAGCATTTTACCTATCGCAGGGATTTTCTTAAAGGATTTATTGTCATTACTTGTTGCTGTCTCTTCTGTCACAATTGAGCATGGGTCTAACCCGTTCTTTTTACTTTGTATTCCATAAAGAAGAATTTTTACGTCCGCAGAGTTTAAAAACGCATTTCTTCTATTCTCAAACTCAACTGCATCAAGCTTATATCTTATTCCCTGATTTATGAATTGATTGTCTAATTGATTATAAAACTTTTTTGATGGTAATAAAGTATCTGTTTTTGTTAAATTCTTTTTCTTAGTTAAATAGTCAAGTTTTTCTACCACAACACCTTTTGCTATAAATCTACTTTCCTCATATACTTTGTCCAATATGATAAACTCTTTACTTTCAATTTTACGTTTCACAAAATGAAAAAGTACACCATTTCTGTCAAATGGTAAGTAGTAACGTACCAATGATAATAATGAACTCGTATCAATAACTACTTTCATTAAATATAC
The DNA here is from genome assembly GCA_964413185.1 of uncultured Bacteroidales bacterium. Lineage (GTDB taxonomy): Bacteria > Bacteroidota > Bacteroidia > Bacteroidales > Salinivirgaceae > Salinivirga. Next base: position 17,784 of record CAYPSX010000021.1, on the reverse strand, counting down.
TTTTCTAATTTATCAGGTTTAATTTTTAGGCGTTTACAAACTTCATATTCATTTAAAATTCCTTCATGAAAAGCAGCTTGCAATGTAGATATCAACAAAGGAGACTTTATTGGTTGGGGAGCTGACCCTTTTTGCTCAATACCTCTTTGTTTATCAAGCTCTCTCTTAGCTTTTTCAGCATCAAGTTTTGCTTGGAATTGCTCTTCAAAATCAACTTTCACCTTGTTGTAGTTAGGTTGAGATATTTTATTTTCGTACAACAACCTGGTAAATAGGGCAATCTGACTAAGGTTAGTTCTCTTTGATACTTCTTCAATTGTTTCAAATTCGTAATCATTTGAAGAATCAGCAGAATCAATAGAATCAATTAACTGATAATTATCCCCAACCAAAAAGTAATAAGCAAAATCATTACACCAGCGTTCAATTTTTGAAATGTTAGATCTGCCTATATATTGATAGTCTAATTTTTCAATCTCTTCCTCATTAAGTAAATAGTGCCCCAATTCATGTATTAATGTAAATATTTCTCTTCTAAATGAATTTTGTTGTCTTTTCAAAACTATAACATTAGGAGTAAGAAAGAATCCATCAATATTTGCTTTGTCTTTTTTATTCCAAGTTTCTACAAACTCAAAAACTAAAATATTGTATTCTGCAAACTTTGAGATTAGTCCTTTTAGAAACTCTTTGAGGTTATTTGTAAATGTAGGATATAATACTTTTCTAATCGCATTTGCAACCTTTCTAGGGTTGTCTGTTACGCTATAACATTTAATCAATCGGTCAATCTTTAAATCAGATAGTTTGGAAATTGCTGAGAGTGATATTTTAGATTCTTCAAATTCATTCACAACCTTTCTTGTCCCAATATTTAAGTCGGAATTAAATTTATTCTTCCTAAAGAAAACGCTTGCTTCTTTTGAAGTTTCTGGAGCTTTTGGGTCAAGATAATAATGTAATCCCTTATTAAAAAAGGAATCAATTCGTTTCAGGTGACTTACTTTTATCTCAGATGAAAAAATATCTTTTTCGGTTAATGGATTTTTTAACCCTTTACTAATTTTTTCAGATAATTCATTGACTGAAATACCATATAGGTTCAGTAAATGCTTTAATCTCGATATGTTATGTTCAACTTTCAAGAATTTTTTTCTTCAAATATACAAGTTTTAAACATTTAAATAAAGTTTATCACCTCCTCTTGCTAGCGAATGAAATTTTATTTATTATGATTTAGCTTCCAAAACAGCACATTTTCTTTTAAACCGGAAATAGAAAAACACGGCAGCCGTTGCCAGCGACAATGCAAGAGCGCTCCAAACACCAGCACCCTGAAGGTCGGCAACAAAGCCAAGCATGTAAATTAACGGAACACCCATAATCAGGTAAGTTAGCATTGCCAGTTGGAAAGCACGATTTACATCAGCCAGGCCACGCAATGAACCCAGCAGCACTACTTGCGCACCATCAAAAATTTGAAATAGTGCAGAGAAAATAAGTAAATGTGCTGCCATTTCAATTACTGCCGGGTCATTGGTGAAAAGATACGGTAGTTGATGCCTGAAAGTGAAAAATAAAATCGCGGTGATGCTCATAAACGCTACAATAATATGCAACGATGCCAACCCGGCTTTGCGCATTTCTTCAAAATTCTTGGCTCCCAATTGTTGGCTTACCCGAATAGTTGTTCCCGAAGCCACGCCTGTTGCAATCATAAACGAAACCATACTTACATTTATGGCAATTTGATGCGCAGCCAGCGGAACTTCGCCAATCCAGCCCATCATTACCGCTGCCAGACTAAACAGCGTAACCTCTGCCAGCATTTGCAAACCAATGGGCAAGCCCGTGCGGAAAAACAAACTAATGCTTTGCAGATTGAAGTTCTTTAGATCAATCAAATAAAAATATCTTCTGAAATGCGCATGTTTCAACATAAACCACGAAAAACTAATGGCCATCACTGAGCGCGCAACCAAAGTCGCATAACCGGCACCATTCAATCCGTATGCAGGAAAACCCAGTTTACCGTAAATCCAGATATAATTAAGTGCAATGTTTACAACGTTGGCGGCCAGTGTAATTTTCATGGCCATGCTTGTGTTGCCGAGGCCTTCAATGAATTGTTTTCCTGTAAAAAAGAACATGAACGGAATAATGCTTAAAATTAAAAGTCTGTAATACGGAATGGCTAGCTCAACAACGCTTTCCGGTTGGCCCATATAAGGCATTAACCACGATACGCCCCACATTGTGGCTACAAGAATGAGCGAAACTATGGCATTCCCGACAAATGAGTGCTGCAAAACCGATGCTGCGCCCCGAAAATCACGGTTTCCAAAAGCACTTCCCACAAGCGGAGTGGCTCCGAAAGTCAATCCCAAACCAAGCACAAAACCTACAATGTACACAGAATTAGCAAAAGATGCAGCAGCAAGTTCCGATGTTCCTACATGTCCAACCATCATGTTATCGGCCAGTTGCACAGTCATTTGGCCGGCCTGCGACAATACAACCGGTATAGCAACTACCAGGTTGCGGCGGTAAAAAGGCAAATAAGATTTGAAAAAGTCGACAAGCATGATATTATTGATGGATGCGTTTAAATTCTGCGCAAAAGTATGCATATTTGTATAAAAACTGGCAATTATGAGCAATAATGACTGGAAGAAAAGGCTGGGCGTGGTTTACTCAACCAGCGATAATTTTGATTATGATAAAGAACAAGAGCATGATCAGGAAACAATTCCCAATAAGGAGCAGGACTTACGTGTAATGCTCGACAAAAAACAGCGTAAAGGTAAAAAGGTAAGCCTTGTGACCGGATTTGTCGGTTCCGATGATGATCTGAAAGACCTCGCAAAGCTCCTAAAGACAAAATGTGGAGTAGGGGGCAGTGCAAAAAACGGTGAAATTATTATTCAAGGCGATTTTCGCGATAAAATTGTTGAAATTCTGAGTAAAGAAGGATACAATATTAAAAAATCCGGCGGGTGATTTATAAAACTGCGTTGTGGCTTTACATCAGAGTTGTTTCTGGTATGGGTTCACTATATTTGTGCAAGAACAACTGATCAATCATGAACTAAATTTCAATAAAATGAACGCTCAAAAATTAAAGCCCTATTTGTTTATTCTCTTGGTTTTTGCTATTCCCATGTTGCTGATTCCTATTGTCAAAATTGCTAAAGACAATAGTCAATTGGAACAAGAACCTTCTGCGAAAAAACAAGATGATGCTCCAAAAGGTATTTATGCCATTGCTATACATGGCGGTGCCGGTAACTTTACGCCCGACGATTTGTCGAAAGAGAAAAAAATGGCTTACAAAAAAGCCCTTTTTGAAGCTTTGGAAACCGGAAAAACATTACTCGAAGAAGACCAAAAAGCTACTGATGTAGTGGTGCAGGTAATTGAACTGCTGGAAAACAACCCATTGTTCAACGCCGGAAAAGGAGCCGTACTCACACATAACGGCAATGCCGAACTCGATGCGTCCATTATGCGCGGCAGCGATTGCAATGCAGGTGCTGTGGCCGGCGTGCAAACCATTAAAAACCCCATAAAAGCCGCCCGAATGGTAATGGACAGCAGTGTTCATGTGATGTTGTCAGGTGCAGGAGCAGAAGAGTTTAGCCGCGAAATGCAAATTGAACAGGTTGAAAACGAGTACTTTATTACTGAAAAATCGCAAAAACGATTAAGTGCGGCCAAAAAGAAACACGGAACCGTAGGTTGCGTAGTGCTTGATAAACACGGGAATCTTGCCGCCGGAACATCTACCGGCGGAATGAACAACAAAAAATACGGTCGCATTGGCGATTCGCCCATAATTGGTGCAGGAACATGGGCCGACAACAAAACGTGCGCCATTTCATGTACAGGCTGGGGAGAGTATTTCATTCGAATTGGTGTAGCTCACGAAATTTCTGCATTAATGCGATATGCTGCGGCAAGCGTTCAGCAGGCAGCCGATCAGGTTATTCAAAAGAAACTTCAAAAAATGGGCGGATATGGTGGCATTATTGGTGTTGATGCTTATGGCAATATTGCCGTTTCTTTTAATACAACCGGAATGTTTCGCGCAACCTATAATGCAAAAGGTGAGCAGGTTGTGGAGATGTTTTAATATAAAAAATGCAGTAATAGAATGACTTCTACAATGAGTTATACATTTTGAAATTTCCAATTTTTATTATAACTTTCAAACAAATAGAAACAAATGGCATACACGCCCAAAAGCTTTTATGAACGGTTAGATGAACCAGTGTTAGTGTACCCTGTTGATGATACCGGTACACCCGGGCAATTTGTTTATACCAATCCCCGTGCACAGGAATTATTGCAGTACGAAAAACAGCAACTGGCCGGGCTGAGCATTATTGATCTTTGCGAAATAAAACGCTTCCCCGATCTTTTGGCTTTACACAAAAACGGTAAGCCGGAAAAACCTGTTTTTGAGCTAACTTTTTTAACGGCGCATCAAAGCACCGTTAAATTTGATGTTTCAGTTGATGTTGTGCAGCAAGATGGTAAACTATTTATCGAAATAGTTTTTTTAACCCTGAGCACATTGGAAGATCAATCACAAGCCAACGATCGTTTTTATACCATGGCTTCGTTTCTGCACGAAGGGCTGGCCATTTTAGAAAATCGTAAAATTGTTTTTACAAACAAAGCAATGGATGAAATTACCGGTTTTAATGCCGGTGAAATATCAACACTTGCCGAAAGTATTGAGTTTTTGGCCGCTCCGGAAGAAAAGAAAAGGGTGAGGGAGCTGTTAAATGAGATGCAAAAGAATCCGGAAGAAAAACATGTGCTCGATTTTTGGATGGTGGCAAAAAACGGCGAACGAAAATATATTCATAATAGTTACTCACAGCATAAAACAACCAAAGGAGTACTTCAATATATTGTTACTCAGGATATAACGCAGCGCAAAAGAGCCGAAATCGAAGTAAAGCAGAAGGAGAAGGAGTTCAAAGCCCTTGCTGAAAACTCATCAGGAGTTATAGCATTGTTTAACAGAGAGTTGGGCTGTGTGTATATTAATCCGGCAGGTGCCGAAATTATTGGAAAACCCTGCAATGAATTAATAAATGCTAACCTTGCAGATTTTGGTTTACCCGATAAACTGTATCGCAATCTGAAGAATAATATTATTAACGTTTTTGCCGAGAATGAGCAAGCTGCATTTGAAGCCAAATTTCCTGTCAAAGACACAACTAAAAATTTGCATTGTGTTATAATTCCCGAAACATTCGTCGAAGGCGTCATGGATACAGCAGTGGCTATATGTTCAGATATTACAGAACTACGTAGAACAAAACACGAACTTGATGATATTACGCGAAAATATGACCTTATTGTCAATAACCTCACAGATGTAATTTGGATTCTTGATGATACGTTTATCATTAATTATATTACGCCCGGAATTGAAAAGCTAACAGGCTATACCGTTGAGGAATACTTACAGCGGGAATATGAAGATGTGTTTGATGCTGATGGTCTGGAATCTATTAATCAGGTTATTCAACAAATTTCACATGGAGTTAAAACCGGGAATCATGAGCAAATAAAACAAGCATTTACCTTCGAAGCACGGCAAAAACGAAAAGACGGTTCGTATGTTTGGGTTGAGATTATTGCACGACCACTTTTCGACGATAACGATAAGTTTCTTGGAATGAATGGCGTTACCCGCGATATCTCCAAAAGGAAAAAAGCCGAGTTTGATCTCGTCGAAGCCAAAGAAAAAGCTGTTGAGGCCGACAGACTTAAAAGTGCATTTCTGGCCAATATGAGCCACGAAATACGGACACCCATGAACGCCATCATCGGTTTTACAGATCTGCTGAACCAGGATGATGTTGACCCGGCGTCCAGAAGTGAGTATGTCGAGCTTATCAACTCCAATTCTACCCATTTGCTTAAACTAATCGACGATATAATTGATATTTCCAAAATTGAAGCCGGTGAACTCAAAATATCTAAAGCAGAAGCTGAACTCGAACCCATTTTCAGCCAAACTTATCATGTGCAAAAAGAAGCACTAAAAAAAGCAGGCAAATCACATATCGAATTATCCTATAATCTTCCCGGTAAAAATATAGAAATGATTACCGACCCAATGCGGCTGCAACAAATCCTGACAAACCTGGTAAGCAACAGCATTAAATTTACCAGCGAAGGAAAAATTGAATTTGGTGTAACGGCGCACGATAAAGATTCGATCAAATTTTATGTGCAGGATACAGGCGTTGGCATGAGCAAAGAGAAAATGGACTATATTTTCGACCGTTTCCGCCAGGTAGAAGAACACACAAGCCGCCAATACCAGGGGTCGGGGCTCGGACTGGCCATTTCAAAACAATTGGTAGAACTGCTCGGTGGAGAAATTTGGGTAGATTCACAGGAAAATAAAGGAACAACATTCTATTTTACACTGCCGCACAAATGGGCAGGCGAACATGGCCTCGAAGATGTAATCGAACAAAAAGAAGAAGACATAACCAACCTGATGATTGTTGAAGATGAAGATGCCAACTATCAGCTGCTGAAAGAAATGCTCAAAAAGCGAAACTTTCGAATTTTCAGGGCGCACGATGGGATAGAAGCCGTTGAAATTGCTAATGAAGAAAATCTGGAGTTGGTATTGATGGACATTCAGTTGCCCAAAATGGATGGCTACGAAGCAACAAAAAAAATAAAACAAGAACACCCCAACCTGCCCATTATAGCCCAAACAGCCTACGCAAATTACAACGATGTGGTTAAATCACTTGATGCAGGATGCAGCGATTTTATTGCTAAACCTATTAAAATGAAGAAGTTATTATCAATGATTGATAAATACCTCAGTAACGAAAGTTAAAAAACAAACTCAATGATTTATGGATTTTTCACAAATTCTGAAACAACGAAAAAGTATACGCGAGTTTTCTCCCCAAAATGTTGAAAATGATAAAATTATTGCATTAAAAGATGCTTTAATGTTAGCACCTTCATCTAAAAGCAACTACCCGTGCAGCTTTTATATTATCAAAGACCACGATGTAATTTCCAAACTGGCAGAAACAAAAGAACACGGATCAGCTTTTTTAAAAAATGCACCGCTTGTCGTTGCCATAGCAGCCGATATAGCCATTTCCGATGTTTGGATAGAAGATGCCGCTATTGCCACGACATTTTTAATGCTTCAGGTTACAAATCTGGAGCTTGGCGGTTGCTGGGTGCAGGTTCGCAACCGCTTCCACAATGATAAAACAAAAGCTGAAGATTATGTGAAAGAATTGTTGCACATGGACGAACATCTGTCTGTGCTGGCGCTCTATGGAATTGGATATCCGGCTACATCAAATATACAACCTTCAGCGCCCCACGAAAGTGATGTTTTTTATATTGGATAATCGAAAATGCAGCAACATTACATAAAAAAATGTCCTTTTTGTCTCAATGATCGTGAAGATAAGGCGTTCTATGGCAACAGTATGTTTCACGCCTTGTATAACCGGGCGCCCATTTTGCCCGGTCATGCGCTTATTGTAACTAAGCGACATATTTCTTCTTTCGCAAAAATGAGTCAATTGGAAATGCAATCTGTTATGTTTTTTGTGAATCAGGTGCGGCAAATTTTACAGCAGGTTTTTCCATCCGACGGATTTAATTTCACCTTACAAGATGGCGAATCAGCCGGCCAAACAATCGAACACCTTCATTTTCACATTATTCCCAGGGTTACAAACGATTTGCCCGATCCCGGTGACTGGTACCCCAAACTTAAAAAAGCCGAAACAGAAAACATCGACAGTCATCTGCGCCCGGCACATACAGAAAAAGAAATTGAAATAATTACTCAAAAGTTGCGCAATGTAGCTGATGAAATTTTCTCAAAATCGGATTAACCCGCTTTAGTCATGAAAGAGCGAAGCTAATTTTTCGGGTTAATCATACAACTTCAAAAATTCATAGCCGTTTTGGGTGTGCTCCATAAAACGAAAAAAGTCATCAAACTTCACATTCAAAGTAGCGCGATTATCATTCGGATGAAAACTCAACTTATCAGATTTTTTCAGGTTCTCATCAAAAAAAACATGCACATGGTGCGTCTCATCATTCAGTAACCCAAACGGCGAAACCGATCCGGGCTTGATGCCAAGGTACTTCTCCATTCGCCATTCCGACGCAAACGAAAGTTTTCCCTGTTTCAGGCGTTTTTCCAAATCATGAATATCGAGCTGATAAGCGTGGTGCAAAACAACCAGGTAATGCTTTTTGCCCTTGTGGTTGCGAAAAAACAGGTTTTTGCAAAATGTTGCATCCATCCACGATTTATGTTTTTTCGCATCTTCAATCGTGTTCAGAGGCGGATGTTCATAATAATCAAACCCAATATTCAATTCCTCTAAAAGCTTGTAAAGTTCCGGTTGTCCAATCATTGCTGTCATTTTTTATTATGCTGATGTTGCGCCGTCAAATATAAGCATATCAAATTTGTCGGGCAACCGGGAATTTTTATCCCATACTTTATATGGATATTTTCCCTACGATAGCTACTTTTACACAAGTTTTAAAAATAATTTTATGGATATACATTTGCTGTCTGATCTGTTCAAAACATTCACTGGAAATATGCCACAAGGTGTTGATACATTGAAACAAAGTGGTTCGGGACGGAAATATTTTCGTTTGAAAAATGAAAATACAAGCCTAATCGGTTGTTTAAACGATAATGTGGCCGAAAATGAAGCTTTTTTCCATCTTTCAGAGGTCTTTAGCCATAACAATTTGAATGTTCCGAAAGTTTTGCAGAAAGACCCAACAGGAAGAGCCTACCTGCAAACCGATTTGGGCGATGATGTTTTGTTTGATCGAATTGTAAATCGCCAAACAAAGGAACTTTCATCTGATCAGTTAGCGATGTACAAAAAAGTACTCACCGAATTAATCCGGTTTCAAACCATCGACCTGGGCGAAATAGATTCGTCTAAATATTATCCGGTAAAAAAGTTTGGCGGACAGAGTATTGAATGGGATTTGAATTATTTCAAATACTATTTCCTGAACCTGCACGATGTGCCATACAACGAATTTAAGTTGCAGCACGATTTTAATACGCTCAGGGACTTTGTACTTAACGATAACGGGCGGTTTTTTATGTACCGCGATTTTCAGTCCCGTAATATCATCATCCACAATAATGAGCCTCATTTTGTTGATTTTCAGGGCGGTCGAAAAGGCCCGCTGGCCTACGATGTGGTTTCGCTTTTGTACCAGGCCAGGGCCCGAATTACCGAAAAAGACCGTGAAACACTGCTGCAATACTATTTAACGGAGTTGAAGGAAGAAATTTCCATATCAGAAAAAACATTTCTCGATTATTATTATCCAATAGCCCTCATTCGTACTTTGCAGGTTTTGGGAGCTTATGGCTATCGCGGGCTCATACAAAAAAAATCACACTTTTTATCTTCAATAGGATATGCGCTCGAAAATTTGCAATCAATTATAGATAAACTGGTTGCATTCGACCATTTACCGGAACTGAAACGATGTCTTAATGCCGTTATTGAAAAAAAAGCGCAGTATTCTACAACGAAAACGAACCAGTTTCGACTGGTAATCAATAGCTTTTCGTATTTGAATGGAGGTGTTCCGGTCGATTTTAGCGGCCATGGAGGCGGTTACGCTTTCGATTGTCGCATGCTTCCAAATCCCGGACGCCTGCCTGAGTATAGGGCTTCTACGGGTATGGATGCCAATGTGCAGCAATTTCTTAGAAAGCACGAACAAGTAGAACAATACATCAATGATTCCATTGCTTTTGCTGCGAAACATATTGATGCATACATTGAACGGGATTTCAGTTATTTAAGCATCAACTTCGGATGTACCGGAGGCCAGCACCGCAGCGTTTATTGCGCTGAACAGGCTGCTCAGTTGCTCAAAAAGAGATTTGAAAACATCACCATTGAAGTTAACCATTTGATGCAAAACAAATCGTATGTATGTTGAAACCGCAAAATGATATTGTTGCATTTATACCGGCTGCCGGACTGGGAACGCGCCTGGAACCACTCACAAATGAAAAACCCAAAGCGCTTGTCCAATTTTTGGACAAAACTATGTTGGAGAATGTAATAGAGCGGCTTTATGCCATGGGTTTACGTAAGTTCATTGTTAATATTCATCATTTTCCCGGCCAAATGCGCGAATGTATTGCCAAATTGCAGGAAGAGTACGATATTCGCATCTCAGATGAGACTGATAAGTTGCTCGATACGGGTGGGGGACTGGTTCAGGCAGCAAAATTATTGCAAAACAATGAAAACACACTATTGGTGCACAATGTAGATGTGTTTTCCGACCTTGATTTGAATGAAATGTTTCAGTTCCATAAAAAACAAAAAGCAGACATTTCATTGGCAGTCAGCGATCGCGATTCCTCACGAAAATTACTTTTTAACGATGAGGTTCTATGTGGCTGGAAAAACCTGAAAACAGGAGAGGAGATACTGGCACAAAAGTTAGTCAACCCAAAAATGTTATCGTTCAGCGGCATACATATTATCGACAAACATATTTTTGCTCAAAGCCCGCAAGCTGCTGTTTTTTCGGTAATGCCGTGGTATGTTCAATTGTGCGGGACGCAACGAATATGCGGTTGGGAACATGCTCCTGAAAGCTGGGCTGATTTAGGAACGATTGAACGCTTACAAACAACCGAAGAAAAAGTAAGAAAAGACAAAAAGTTATGAGTAAAAAATATGAAATGCCACAAGGTTCGCTCATCAGTTTTATGAGCAATAAAGTCAAAACACACGGAGGAATTAATTTTGCCCAGGGTATACCGGGTTTTCAGCCACCCGAAGAACTTATAAAGAAACTCAGTGAAGTGGCACACGAAGATGTTCATCAGTATGCACCCGGCCCTGGTAATCTTAAGTTACGAAAGCTCATTCTTGACCATTATAAGGAACAGGAACTTACAGAAAGTCAGCTGCTTGTAACGCAAGGAGCAACAGAAGCACTCTCTTTGATTTTTCAATACCTGAAAAACCTTATCGGTAAAGATTTTACTGCACTGGCCTTTGATCCTGTGTACGAAAGTTACCGGCATTTGCCGCGCATAATGGGCGTTCCCTTTGTTGAATACTCACAAGAAAATTTCGATATGGCTGAATTCGAATCGTTTGTAAAAGCGCAAAATGTGGGCGTAATTTTTATCAACTCACCCGGAAATCCTTACGGTTCCGTATTCTCTCAGCAACAGATGGATAAAATGAAACAGCTTTGCGAAAATTATAACATTTACATGGTTATAGATGCTGTATATCGCGACCTATGGTTTGATCAACCTCCCTATTATCCCATAGAAAACCTGAGTCCAAACATTTTTTATGTAAATAGTTTCAGCAAAATGTTGTCTGTAACAGGCTGGCGCATAGGTTATCTTGTTTGCAACGAAAAGCACACCAATGCGTTGCGCGATATCCACGATTATATTGGGTTGTGTGTAAACGCTCCGTTACAGGAAGCTTTGGCTCAATATCTTGAAGAAAACGATTACGGCAGTTTGTACGTTTCCAACTTGCGTGAACAATTGCAGAAAAATTATCATGCCATGAATAAAGCACTCACTAACCTCGGTTTTTGCACTGCAGAAGCCAGTGGCGGATATTATGTGTGGACTAAATTACCCGGCAGTAAAGATGGGTTCCAGTTTGCTATGCAGCTCTACGATCAAGTGAAGGTTGCAGTTATACCCGGCATTCACTTTAGCAAATCGGGCGATAAATTTGTTCGTTTCAATATTGCCAGGCCCGGGGATGAGTTGAATGAAGGTATTAATCGAATCAAAAATTTTTTCACGAGTGTCCGTCAATAAACTCCAATAATTGCATTTCGAAAAGTCTCTTAGTATCACGTTATGTTTTTTTTGAAAACATTCGATCCGTCGGTTGACGGAAACTCCTTGATTTTCAATATGTACAAGCTCCCGATTCTCGGGACAGGCTTTATTCTTGAAGTTTTATTACTACGCGCAGGGTGAAATCAAGTTTTCTTATTGTCACTAATTATGGCATAAGCACGAGTTTTTTTTTCGCATTCAAGAAAAACATATTATATTTAAAAATTATTAGTGAGAATAACAGACTAAAACCCGGGATACAATGGGAATATTTTCTAAAATGATCGCCAAACCGCTCGATTCACTTGATCAGCAAACCGGACGCATTTTCAAGAACATTTTTTACTTTGTTTTTAAATTATCAAGCATTGGTATAGCAATATACGGTGCCTATTTGCTTATTACAGGTTTATATGGCAAAACCGGCTATTTCACCATGCTAAGGTCACTTGATACTTTTGAATTTATACGCTCCTTATTTTGCTTCACATTTACCTTTTTAATTTCGGCAGCCATGTTTTTCATTGTCTCTGCCATTTTCTGGAAAAGAGCAAATGATTTTAAAGCGCGCGATTTTGGTGGTGCCGTATTTTTGTTCCCGAGGTTTTTGAAAATATTAGGCGAAGCAATTGCCGTAGTTCCCATTTCAGCTGCCCTTATTTCTTTTTTCGCTATCATTTTTGCAGCTATTCCTTATGCACCCATTGAAACACTCGGCAACCTGGCCGGTTCTGTTGGTTCTACCATGGTAAATGAGTTTATTGGAAATACATTTGCAGCAGTATTTATCGAAACACCCGCAGACTATTTCAGTCTGTTAAGCGATGGTTTTATGGGATTGGTGGCAGGCTTTTTTATGTCCGTAGGCGTGCTTTTCGGAACCTATATTTTTGCGGAATTATTCGAAATAATTATTTATTTCTTTATTCGCAAACCTATCTATAAATAGCGTTTATGCAACTTCAACTTTCAGGTTTACTTCCCGCTCCGCTGGCAGAAATGCAGCATGCCCGGGATAGTTTTTGGCAAACCGGAAATATTACAATAGAACCCGGTAGGTATTACGAAGTTGTTGCCTCTTCGGGCAAAGGAAAAACAACGATTCTCGATATTGTTTTCGGTAGAAGAGCTGATTATTCAGGTCAATATTTGATTGATGGCAATTACACAGCTGCTTTTTCACTCAATAAATGGGCGGAATTGCGAACGCACCATTTTAGTTATGTTTTTCAGGGATTACGATTATTCAAACATCTCACGGGATACGAAAACATCCAGATAAAAAATCGCTTAACAAACACGCTTAGCGATAATGACATAGAACAGTTTGCCAAAGAGCTCGGCATTGAAAGCCAGTTACAAAAAAAAGCCGGACTGATGTCTTACGGCCAGCAACAACGACTGGCAATAATTCGTGCATTTGCTCAACCGTTCGACTGGCTTTTGCTCGATGAGCCATTTAGCCACCTCGACCCGGAAATAGCTCAGGTTGCAGCCGTGCTCATTGTAGAAATATGCAAAAACAGAGGAGCGGGTCTGATTGTAACGCGCCTCACACAAGAAGGTTTTATAGAAACATATGAACAAATAGTGCTGTAATATGCTTCGTAAAATATTATTTAGCAACGTCCCAATTGGCTTTTTTATCAGCGCTGTAGCAGGTGCCCTGGTGGGCTTCTTTTTACTTATGGCCACTCTAAACGCCTGGCACATGTATCGTGCATTTACCACAAGTCAGCATGGCGATAGCGATCAATATGTTACAATAAACAAAGAAGTTAGCTTATTCAACAGCATCAACAGCGATTTAAGTTCATTTACCCAGGAAGAAATAGATTCATTGCGCAAAGCAAAGTTTGTTGACGATTTGGCGCCGTTTTTGAGATCAACTTTTGGCGTGGAAGCTTCCCGCAAAGCTTCTTCAAATATGCCTCGCATGCGTACAGAAATGTTTTTTGAAGCTGTCCCCGATCGGTTTCTCGATAAAATTCCCGAAAATTGGGATTGGGAACCAGGTAAAAAACATATTCCTGTGATTATTCCCAAAGAATACCTCAATTTATATAATTTTGGATTTGCCAAAGCACAGGGGTTGCCAAATGTTTCGGAGGGAGTTATCGGCCAGTTTAATTTTGAAATGGAGCTTTACAACAGGCATCGCCTTGAGAGATTTACCGGTAGTATAGCCGGATTTACAAATCGTATTCAGTCGCTTCTTGTACCTTTCGAATTCTTAAAAACTGCGAATAAACGTTTTGCTCCTGACAAAGCTCAGAAGCCCGACCGCCTGATTCTCAAGCTTGAGCCCAATATGGAAAAAGACATGTACGCCTATTTAAGCGAACATGGATATGAAACTACGCATGATGCTTTCCAGGGTGGGAAAGTTTCGCTTTTTGTACACACCAGCGGCGGTGTTTTGTTGGGTTTGGCTGCTCTGATAATCGTGCTGGCATTAATTGTGTATGCGCTTACTTTACAACTTACTGTTCAGCGAAATAAAGATGAAGTGTACCAGTTAATGATGCTTGGGTACAAACATTTATTTTTATTCCGGAAATATTTTGTCGTACAAGCAGCCATCGCCATTTTCATTTTTATACTGAATATTTTGGCCATTCTGTTAATAACCAATTATGCGCTGGATTTTTTGGCTTCCAGGTATATTAATCTTTCAACGTTTAGCAGTGGGCCAACGATACTCATTACCGGGGGTGTGATGTTAGGCTTTTTGCTGATTACAGCGTTTAATACTTCGCGTTTGATTAAAAAACTTGCAGTTAAAGGAACGTTATAGGGGGAATTATTACTTTTTCGTGATAACAAACTCCGTTCTTCGATTTTTGGCTCTGCCTTTTTCTGTTTTGTTAGTAGCTTGAGGTTTGGTTTCCCCGTATCCTTTGAATGAAAGTCTGCTGCGCTTAATTCCCTTTTTGATGAGATATTTATAAACTTTTTGAGCTCTCTTTTTTGACAGTCGCATGTTAAAATTGTCATTTGCAATACTGTCTGTGTGCCCTTCGATGCGGATTTCCAGCGATGGGTTTTCGTGCAGGTATTCAGCAAAATTATCCAGCATAATTTGCGAATGTTTGGTGAAATCGGTGCTGTTAAACGGAAATAAAACGTTGTTCAGGCGTGTATTTGCACCAACGTTGGCTTTTTTTACAGCGAAATTCATTTCAATATCAAGTCCCTTCGGAGTTGTGTCGGCTTCCGGGGAAATAATTTTTGAAGTAAATGAATAATCCGGTTTTCTTACGGTCATCATATAATCGTTTTCCCTGATAGCCGGCATTGCAATGGCATATTTTCCTGTGGTGTTATCAATTAAACCTTTTCTTATTTTTTGCGTTTCCAGGTTTTTAATTTCTACTGAAGCGTTGCGCAAAATGGCACCATTTCCATCGCGCAGTTTGCCTTTTACAAAAAGCACTTCGTCGGGTCGGGCTTCTTCATAAAGCTCAAAGCCAAAAATATCATATCCGCCATAACCTTTGTATGCATTGGATGAGAAAAATGCGTAATTGCCGTTTGTTGATACAATAAAGCCTGACTCATCTTTTTTAGAGTTGATGGGATAACCAATATTGACCGGCTGTGACCATGTGGAATCTTCTAATCTTGAGTAGAAAATATCGTAACCACCAACACCGGCGTGGCCGTCAGAAGCAAAATAAAGCGTTTTATTGTCCGGATGAATAAACGGTGCACGTTCATTTAAGTCGGTGTTTACAGGTCGTCCAATGTTTTTAGGCTCTCCCCAGTTTCCCGAACTATCGAGTTTTGAGTAGTAAATGTCGATGCCGCCTGTGCCACCGGGTCTGTACGATGCGAAATACAGTGTTTTTCCATCGGGAGATATGGAAGGGTGTCCTTCCCACGTTGTAAGGCCGTTAATTTGTCGCTGTAACTTTTTCAGTTTGCCCCATTGGCCATAAGTTTTTGTGGTTTGATAAATGTCGCAGTTTTTGTACGGCCTGCCGTCGGGCATTTCAATTTGCTCACAAACGGTGATAAACATTTTTTTATTGTCGATGGTAACACTGGCTGCTCCCTGGTTAGTGCCCTGGTTGAAAGGGTGGGGCATGGGTTTGGCATCATCAAAAACCGGGTTTCCGGTAGAGTCCCAACGAATGAAACTACTGATGCTGAATTCCTCAACCATTTTTGGAGAATACTCGCCTCTTTCTTGTTTCCACAGCTTACGTGTAAAAAGCATGTAGCTTCCATCGGGCGCAATGAGGGGCATAAACTCATCGTTACTTGAACAAACACCCACAACGGGCATGGGATTGAAGTTTACCGGATTATTTATCAGTTTTTTATGAGCCGTGCATTTGTTGTACATTTTCTTTGTATGTGGCAAATACTTATTTTCTGCTACATTGCGTTTGTATCTCGAAAGCCATTTTTCTGCATTTCCAAGGTCGCCACCTTCGTAATAAATTTTTCCCATAAAATACAATGATTTGTACTCATCGGTGGAAGGGCATAGTTGTATTACCTTCTCAAAATTGTCTGTTGCAAGGTTAAGCAACCTGTTGAGGTTTTGAACTTTGCGTCGGTCGTATTTTGAGCTTTCGGCCTGATTGTAGTATTTTTTTGCTAAAAAATAGTAAGGTTCAGCCCATTGGGCATCGTTTTGTATAGCACGAAAAATATACGATTTTGCTTTTTCTTTATTTGAGCTCCAGGCGTTTTTCCCTTTCTCAAATAATTTTTTTGCTTTTCCTGAGGGTTCACGGCATGTTGATGTTTGCCCGTAACTGCTTAATAATGAACATATAAGCAGGCAGAGCGTACATAATAAAATATTCAGTTTGCCATGGTTCATTCTGTTAATTAATAATGGTACTGTGTGGCTTGCTTTTTTTGTGTTGCTCAATTAGAAGTGCTTTCTGCACATCATCATCGTAGTATAAAATCCATGTGTCTGAGTCCAACAGGTTCATATAGGCATAATCGCCAACATATCGGCTTCTTTCTAATTTGATACGTACTCCGTTTTTACTCCACCGATAAAACTCGTATGCATAATCTGAATCGTCGCTTAATTGGCGCATTGGTACGTATACGGGTTCTGTTCCCATTTTGGAAGTTACAACATCTTTGATTTCTTTTATTCTGTAGTCGGGGATATTGTGCCGCTCAATGGAATAAATTTGGTTATAACCAATAATCTTTATTTTGATATCGTGGTTGGTTTTGAGTTCGCAATCTTCAATGGTGTATGTTTCGTAGTTATATATTCCCCTGGTTTTAAGCAATTCCCTGTCTATTCGGTCGCCAATGCTGTATTTGTTGGCAATGTTGAATTTGACTTGCGGATAGTGATTCGTTGGCCGAATGTTGAGGTCTGATTTTTTTGAACTGCAAACTTTGGGGTAATTATCAGCATAAAGAATGAGTTTTGGTTCATCGTTAACAATGGAGAAGTCAAACCCAACAGTAACAGTAATTGTAGTATCGTCTTCTAAAACAAACTTTCTCTGGTCGTTGTAGCTTCCTTTACCTTTGATTAGTGTGTAGGTTATGGTGGAGTCTGTAAGTGTAATTGGGAAAGTGGTATCGCCAACCATTTTCTTCGTTTCGGGATCGAATGCTTTGTAAGAAAAACTTGAGTCATCCCTAAATATTACTTCACCACCAATTGTCCATTCATTTCCAAGAAATGCTTTTTCTTTAATATTTTGCTTGCTTGTGCATGATGCAAGTGCCATTAATACCAAAAGAGGAACTATAATTTTTCTCATACCTATAATGTTTGTATTGCAGTAAACCCTGATACTTACTGAATTGTGTTTTTAATTGCAACCGCTGTGCTTTTCTTTTGGGTTAAATTTAATGAATTAACCTGAAAA
>CAYPSX010000020.1:0-36600 GCA_964413185.1 uncultured Bacteroidales bacterium | reverse complement strand
CTCATTCAAAGCAAGCCTCGTTATCGAACTTTATAGTTCAGACTCTTTGGTTTATAGGCAGGCTCTAAGTGCAATGAATTAAAAAAGCTTCTCAACCATTTTGGTTATGAAGAATCGACTAAAGGGAAAACATCCGGATCAAGGGTGGCTTTTATCGATAGAAAACAAAAAAGTATTATTCGTATTCATAAACCGCACCCGGGAAAAATAGTAAAGGAATACGTTATAAAAGAAGTTATAAAAGCATGAGCAATCTACTGAATCTTGTTAGCCCGGTAAGCGGTGATGGTTTTCAAGCCCGTTTTCCACATGTGTCATCACGTCTGACTTTTCACACCCCTTTTTTCTCCTCCCGCAACTTTTTTCTTTTGCCCGCCAGGTTCACAAAATAAACGCCTGCAAAAACCAAAATCGTTGAGATAACTTTGATCCAGGTAATTTTATCTTGTGCTGCAATTATGGCTACAATACTGGCAATAACCGGTTGTGAGTAAATGTACGTGCTGGCCAGTGTGGGACTTACCCATTTCATGGCTATAATATTCAGCAAGTAGGCAAAGAAAGTTGTAAATAATACAACATAACCAATCGAAAGCCAAACGTCAACCGTAAAGGACGAAAAATCGGTGCTGCTAAAACTGTTGAACCCAACCGGAATAATAATCAAGGAGCCAAACAGGAAAACCCATTTGATAACGGTTAACGGATTGTATTTTTTCATCAGGGGTTTTACCAATACCAGGTACATGGCATACGAACTTGTATTTCCGAGCATGAGCAGGTTGCCCACAAAATGATCGGAATCAAACGAAATATTGCCTGTAGAGGTAATCAGTAAAACAGCGCCGGCACCGCCCAGAATGATACCAAGCATTTTGCGCCACGTAATTTTTTCGCCAAGCAAAACCAAAGCTGCCAGCAACACAACAATTGGGTTGGCCGTCATGATGATGGACGCATCAATGGGCGTTGTGAAGTTTAATCCCGCAAGGAACATCATTTGATTGAAAGCTACGCCAAACATACCACACAAAGCCAGTCTGAACAGGTCTCTCCGTGCAACTTTTTCTGTTTTTGCCAAAGCTGAAAAGCCCCAGAAAAGCGCAACGCCGCCAATAGCGCGCATTACTACCAGGGCAAACGGACTTACAAAATCGGGCATAATCCATTTGGCAATGGAGTAGTTCATGCCGTAAATAAGGTTGGCCCCAATGAGCGCCAGATGCGCAATTAAACGTTTACTCATTTCGAAAAAATCCTGCGGTAAAGAAACATAAAACTATTATCTTGCGCTGCATGAATGGCAAAAATCATACAAAAAAATACGCTGAAATAATTCTCCCGCTGGCCGCTGCCGGAACGTTTACGTACGAAATTCCCGGCGATACGGAAGGCATTACTGTTGGTAGTCGTGTTTTGGTGGGGTTTGGCAGGCAAAAAATATATGCCGGAATTGTGTATGGCATCCATCACGAACAGCCCGGTTACGATACAAAACCTATTTTAGACCTTCTTGATGCAGAACCTGTTGTGAGTTCATCGTCTATTAAGTTTTGGGAATGGATGGCGGAATATTACATGTGTCCCATTGGAGCTGTTTGCGATGCTGCATTGCCGGCCATGCTAAAAATTCACAGCGAAACCATGGTGTACAATATTGAGGATCAGCTTCCCGAAGATATCGACGATGAGGAGTTGCAAAAAGCGTTTTTCCTGATATCGAGCGGAAAGGAAATACTTTTGAGCGAACTTCAGTTTGCTTTTAATTCTTCAAAAGCCGTGCGTTTGGTGCGTAGTTTGGCCGAAATGAAAGTAATTGGTGTTCGCGAATCTGTAAGTGAAAAGTTTAAGCCCAAAGTTGTACGGCAAATACGATTGAATTCAGCCCTGGCAGGGCAGGGGCAACTCACTGAAAAACAAGTGGCCCGCTCGCCCGCTCAAAAGAAAATATTACAGTATTTCTGGGAGCATAATTATGCGCTTTCACGGCGCGAACTCAAAGAAAACACCGGCGTTACAGATGCGGTAATAAAAGCCATGATAAAAAAGGGTTGGCTGCTCGAGGAGCATGTACGCATCGACCGATTAGACGCTGATGAAATTAAGGTTGAACCGTTGCCTGTGTTGTCTGAAGCTCAGCAGAATGCTCTTGTGGATATTGAAAAAGCCTGGGAAGTTAACAAGCCTGTTTTGCTTTATGGCGTGACATCAAGCGGGAAAACTGAAATTTACTTTCAACTCATCAGCAAAGTTATTACCCAGGGCAAGCAGGCGTTGGTGTTGCTTCCGGAGATTGCACTTACCGGCCAGTTGGTAAAGCGTTTTCAGAAGGTTTTTGGCAATAAAGTCGGGGTTTATCATTCCCGCATTCATGCCGGGCAGCGCGTGGAAATATGGCGCGATGTATTGCACAACAATCGTTTCCAGGTTATTATCGGGCCGCGTTCGGCTATTTTTTTGCCGTACAAATCGCTGGGCTGCATAATTGTTGACGAGGAGCACGACCGTTCATACAAACAGCAAGACCCGGCACCACGCTACAACGCACGCGATGCGGCTGTGGTTTTAGCCGCTATGTACAAAGCCAATCTGCTCATGGGTAGTGCTACACCGGCTTTGGAAAGTATTGCCAATGTGAAGGCCAAAAAGTACGAAATGGTTAAACTTACTGAGCGGTTCGGCAGTTTTTCGAAACCGGAAATAGAAATTGTCGATTATGCAAAATGGTGGCGGCGCCATAAAGTAAAAGCGCATCTCGCGCCCCCTTTATATGATGCCATTGAGCAAGCTTTGGAGCAGAAGAAACAGGTGATTCTTTTCCAAAACAGGCGCGGTTTTTCACCTTATTTGCAATGTTTCGATTGTGGAAATATTCCCGGTTGCCCGCATTGCGATGTGAGACTTACCTACCACAAACGGAGCAACACGCTTGTATGTCATTATTGTGGATACAAAGAAACCAATCATGGCAAATGCCGCGAGTGCGGAAGTACGGGCATGAGAACCATGGGTTTTGGCACAGAAAAAATTGAAGAGGAGCTGAGTGTTATCTTTCCTAATGCCCGCATAAGCCGCTTCGATCAGGATGCCACGCGCAAGAAAAACAGTCACGAAATTATTATCAGGAAATTTGAAGAAGGCGAGATTGATATTCTCGTGGGCACGCAAATGGTTACCAAAGGTTTGGACTTCAAAAATGTATCGCTTGTGGGCGTGCTCAACGCCGATAATCTGTTCAGCTTTCCCGATTTTAGATCGTTCGAGCGAAGCATGCAGTTATTGGTGCAGGTGGCGGGCCGGGCTGGCCGACATGGAAATAACGGGAAAGTGATTATTCAGACTTCGCAACCCGAACATGCCGTAATTCGGTATTTGCAGGAGTCTAACTTAAACGCATTTACCGAGGCAGAACTGAAAGAACGCTTACAGTTTGGCTATCCGCCATTTTCGCGCATCATCCACATCACCATAAAGCACAAAAAACCGGATGTGTGTAACCGTGCAGCCCGATTGCTTGCCCAACAGTGCCGCGAAATACAGGGCGCGCAGGTTTTGGGTCCGCAAGCTCCGGTTATCAGCCGCATTCAGCAATATTTTATTATGGAGGTATTCATAAAAATGGAACGCACACAAAAAACGCTGGCAATAAAAGATGCTGTCAGCAAAGTTATTGATGAAGTTAAACAAACCCAGGGCTTGAAAAGTGTGATTATTAATCCGGATATGGATCCGTATTAAGGGATTTTACACGTTTCTAACCCATTTTTTGTCCGACTGCATCACAAGCATGGCTAATAAATATGCAATTGCCCCAATTATCAGACTGATGTTATATCCATAGTTGAAGGCTACCAGCATAATGGCAGTTGAGCCCAGAACAGATGCAGCGCCGTTAATTGCAAATCCCCAGTCTATGAGCTCGCCCACGCGTTTGCTGCCTTTTGGGAACGGCATTCCCATAAAAAAACCGAGTGGTACAATCATCAAAATGGTAATGGCTATTCTTCCGCTAATGGGCAAATAATCCACGGCATCGAGTATGTAACCAAACACAAAAACATCGAAAACAATCCAACCGATAATGCCCACGAACGCTGTTCCTGATTTGAATTTTTCGCTGAACCGGCTGCCCAATCCCGAAGCAAAAAGCAGCGTGAAAAGTATGGTTACGAATGTATAGGCTCCCGGGCCGACAAATAACGTATATTTCTGAATAAGAATAACTTCTATGGCCATAAATGCTGCACCGATGAGGAAGAAGAAACTCCAACCGTTGAACGTAAGTTTGGGGCCTTTTTTCAGGAATGGTAAAAGGTTAATGGGAATTGTTATCAATATTACGATAAGTAAAATGATGATAATAAGCAGTTTGGCCAACGGGAATCCTTTAAATTCAAATGGTGATATTTTATCCAGTTTCGATATATCGAAGTTTTTCCAAAGCCCCATTTGTGCGGCAAACGGGCGGTTATCTGTGGTGGGCGATAAGTCGGTGGCGGTGGTATCCTGAATGTTTTTCCATCCGTGCTTTACGATTTGAGCCACAAGATTGTTGCTCAGCGAATCCGGCGGATTGGGGTACTGATTTACCAAATACGGATCTTCGCCACCAGTCATTGAGGGGAATGCTTTGGCAAGCAGGGTCGGGCTGATTGGTTTTTTACTGAACAGCATCATTTTTCGACGGCCTTTAAATGAGTGGAATACGGCGATATGTTCTGCCGGATTCATGATTCCCTTATTTTGAAGCGCTTCCATGGCCGCTGTGGTGAGCCTGGGAATGTAGAATTGATGATCCATCAGCATAATGCCATCATCAGTCATCGCATCAAAATAATCTTCGAAGGCCTCACGTGTAAACAGGTAATTCTCGGCCAGCGCAAAAGCTCCCGATGCCAGCGAAGCAAATGTGTTTGAACTTAGGGAGTAAATAACGTCAAATTTATTATTGAACTGTCGAACATACGCACGGCCATCTTCCGTAATAACTTTTACTTTATCGTTGCTGTAAATTTTGCCGGTAAAATCGTGCAAAAAACCATCGGTCATCAATTGGTTCAGGTGCGGAACAATTTCAACGGCGTGTACTTCGGCAGCTCCGGCGTTGAGCGCATTTAGCACATCGCCTCCACCGCCGGCTCCGAGAGCCAAAAACGTGCACGAATCATATTGGCTGATAATGTATGGCATGGGGTATCCCGGATATTCTTTTAAACTGTCAGGTTTGTTATAATCGCCATCGAAACCAATTGTAGGTGCATGCGCCGCGTTATCTATTACAGAATAGTAAAAATCGTCGCGTACTTCCAGTACTTTCAATTGCGCCATAGCATCCCAATGTTGGTAAATAAGCTCAAAACGTTCCTCGCGTTCTTTATTTAACCAATCGGGTGCTTTCGGAAGAAAGATTGCCAGTAATACTAAAAGCGCAGCCGGGAACAGTTTCAACCATTTTTTACCGTAAATTATGGCAGCCAGAAGTGCCGGAATACTTACTAAAAATGCTGTTTTTTGTACTTCAATCCAGTTCATTAATAAAACCGAAAACACAACGCCAATTCCGGAGCCAACCAGGTCGGCCATGTAAACTTTAGGCATTGACTTATGGTGCGTTTTAAAAATGATGCCCAGTGACATGCCTCCAAAAATAAACGAGGCACTTAGTGTAAGGATTACAAAGATTACTTTCCCGGCCATTACCCAGTTACTGAACAGTTCCGTAAAATTGAGGTCGAACTGCAAAACGAGCATCGGTCCGGCAATAGAAATAATGCTGCCCAGCGACAAGTACAGCCAGAGCATTTTTTGTTTTCCCAGGGCGGGAATCAGCCTTATGAGCAAAGCGCCAAGTCCCAGCCCAAGTATTGAGAGCGATAACACAAGAAATGCAAATGTGTAAAAGAACTCGGCAGAAAAAATGCGGGTCCATAATATTTCCAGAGCAATGAAAGATGAAGCAATGAGGCCGGCGCCCAGAGCCGGTTTAATTGTATTTTTCCAGTTTTTGTTTGAATTATTTAAATGCATAATCGTGGTTTTAAGGGTTGTTCATTAAATGCTATTTATATGCCATTTTTTATAAATAACTTGTAGTTAATGTTTTATTGTAATTGTATTATTTGAGGTTTACCTTTTATTGTAAGATAGCGAACATTTTTGCCCGTTTTTGGACAATATTGGATTGATTTTTGGAAAATGAGAATTTTGTTGGTATCTTGAATTCCTACGTTTTGTTTATAAACCAATGAACCAGAAAGCACTAAATATAATTTCACTATGTCTATTTTTTTGTTTGTTCGGGCAAAATTCCGCATCACAACAAAGGGTAACGGATAGCCTGATCAACAAATTAGAGCAAACATCCGATGTTAATAAAAGAATTATTTTAATCAATCAGCTATCTTCTTTTTTACTCAGATCGTATCCGGACTCAGCTCTTAACTACAGTACTGAAGTCTTAACACTTGCACAGTCTGTTGGTAGCGATTCCCTTATGGCCACGGTATTTAAGAACATGGGCAATGTTTATTTTATTAAAGATAATTCTGATCAGGCTGATAAATTTTATAAAAAGGCGCGGCAAATATATTTTGATCGTGAAGATACCCTGGGGCTTGCAAAAATATACAATAACCTTGGCGCACTCAGTCGCGCTCGTGGCGACTACGTGCAGGCACTGGAGTTCTATCAGCAATCACTGGGGTTTCGTCAGGTTGTAAAAGACTCGGCCGGCATGGGAAAGACATACAACAACATTGGAAACGTGCATGTTATGCTTGAAAACTATAAGCTTGCACGATATTATTACGAAAATTCGCTTAAGATAAGGGAAAGATATAATGACAAGTTGGGTATAGCCGGATGTTACTCGAATATTGGACAAGTCTTGATTGAGCAGGGCCATTACGATGAAGCCATAGATAAATTGCGAAATTCAGTTGATATTTATCGGGATTACGATGATAAATACGGTATAGCTAACAGTATATTTCTGCTTGGTGTGGCGTATTTAAAAATAGATATGTATCAACAGGCCATAAATTACTACGAAAAGTCTCTTCAGCTTTATCGGGAAATTGATGTTTCGCGTGGCATTTCATCAACTCTTAATGAATTGGCTAAAGCCTACAATGCACAGAAAAAATATTCAAAATCTGCTGAGTTTGCGAAACAGTCTTTACAAGTTGCAAGTAAAGTGGGTGCATTATCAGAACATTTATTTGCTTCTCTGCAGTTGTCTATTGCATACGAAGGCATGGGGCTATATAAACCAGCATTAAAATATCACCAACAATACTTACGCTATAAAGACAGCCTTTTTAGTGTTAAAAAATTAAAAGAACTGGAGAATGTTGAGAAGAAGTATCAGATTGAAAATCAAAAACTTGAAATTAAAAATTTGGCGAATGACAAAAAATTGGCCGAAATAAAACTTGACAGACTCCATACTCGTCAGCTCATAACTTATTTAGTTGTTTTTATTGCTTTAGGTTTTATATTGGCACTGGCACTTACTTATGTAAAACTAAAAAAGAAAAACAAAACTATTCGTGCTCAAAATCAAGAAATTACATTGCAAAAAGATGTAATTGAAAGACACAGGAACCATCTGGAAGAAATTGTTCGTGATCGCACACGTGATTTACTCATTGCCAAAGAGAAAGCCGAAGAAAGCGACCGGCTAAAATCAGCCTTCCTGGCAAACATGTCGCACGAAATACGAACCCCGATGAATGCAATAGTCGGGTTTACAGAATTACTGAATTATTCTAATCCCACAGATGAAGAAAGAAAAGAGTACCGGAAATTGATAGAGCATAATAGCAACATGCTCCTCCACTTAATCGATGATATTATTGATGTTGCTAAAATTGAAGCCGGCCAGATTGATGTGGTGTTGCGCGATGTTGAAATTGTAGAAATCCTTGACCGTACAAAATTTACTTTTGACCGCCGGAAAAACGATTTGGATAAAGGCCATATTGATTTGTTGCTTGATTTTGATCCTAACTGCAAAAATCCAATAGTAAAGGCTGATCCGTTGCGACTTCAGCAAGTACTTTCAAACTTAGTGCATAATGCAATAAAATTTACAGACGATGGCTTTGTGAAAATGGGATTTCGCCTTGAAAATGATAAATTATTGGTTTTTGTTCAGGATACCGGTATTGGAATGAACAAAGAACAACAAACCTATATTTTTAAACGTTTTGGAAAGGTTGAAGAAAAAAGGCAGAAACTATACCGGGGTACGGGCTTGGGCCTCACAATATGTAAAAGTCTGGTTGAAGCCATGAATGGAACCATTTGGGTTAAGTCTGCACCCGGAACAGGAACAACTTTCTACTTTACTCTGTCTTATGTAAAAGGTTAATCAGAGTCTATTTTTGTTTGCAAATAATTGTAACATCAACTTCACTACCGGCCATTACTGTACCTGTATCTTCTCCAAGGTTGTAATCGAAACGGTTTAATGTAAACGAACCTTTTAGTGTGTTGTTTTCGTATGTAAATGGAATTTCAATTTCGCGTGTTACTTCTAAAATGGTGAGTTCCGCTTTTGTAACGTAACCACTTTCAGTTTTGCTTACGATTAGCGACTCAATACATATTTCCGGATATTTCTCAACATAGAAAAAGTCTTCGGTACGCAAGTGTTCGTCCCTTTTGTCTATCCCCGTTTCAACTGTGGCCGCCTTAATACAAACATTGAACTTTGCCTTTTCTGGTACTGCCGGATCAAAATCAACTGTGCCATGCATGCCTTTCATTACGCCTTCAACATTGAGCATTCCAAGTTTTGTTATTTCAAACTCAACCCGGCTGTTTTCCGTATCAATTTCTTGCGCCTGCACTGAAAATCCCAATGCAATAGCTATCGTAAATATGTAAATGAACTTTTTCATGGGTAATTATTTTATAGATTATTGTAAGACTAACAGTTATTTATGAAGATTGTTCATTGTGGATTTAAATATGATTTTATCTTATTTTGATGAAGGTTGCCTGGTATTGTGTGTAGTGTATTATGGATCAATTCATAAAGTTGTGGATTAATAAAAAAAACACAAAAACCAGAAGTCCACAACTATTTTATCTGATCCCGGATTTGTGTGGTTGGGCAAGATCGGGAGAGTTAAACCAGGAAAGAAGAAAAGGCATCGCAGGAGTAACCCGGATGCCTTTTCTGTGATAATTATTTTGTCTGACAATTAAATCAACCGATGCTTGCTTCCTCTTTGCAGGCATTGCGAATCGACAACAGCTACGCTAATTAACCTGATAATTTCGTTTATGCTGCTCTCCAGTTGCAATACATGAGCAGGTTTGCGGGTTCCCAGCAGAATAGGGCCGATTAATTCGGCATCGGACACGCCGCTAATCAGTTTGTATGCAATGTTTCCGGAGCTTAAGTTCGGGAAAATCAGCGTATTAATATTCTGGTCAAGGAGCTTGCTAAATGGATACCGTTTTTTAAGCAATGCGGTATTCAGGGCAAAGTTGGCCTGCATTTCACCATCAACAATTAACTCGGGGTATTCTTTGTGAAGGTTTTTCACAGCTTCGCGCACTTTAGCCGGGTTTCCTCCGTTTACTGAACCAAAATTTGAATACGAGAGCATCGCCATTCGTGGTTCAAACCCAAGCTTCTGAATTTCTTCAGCTGCCAACACGGCGATATCTGTCAGTGTTTGCGCAGATGGATCGCGGTTTACAGCAACATCGGCCAGAAAGAATGGACCTTTTTTCGTAAGTACAATATACATGGCAGCTACGCGGTTGAGGCCTTCTCGGGCGCCAATTATTTCAAGCACAGGTTTTAATGAATCTCCGTATTTGTTTTTCTGACCGGTTATGAATGCATCGGCCTGACCGGTTTCGAGCATCATTACACCGTAGTAGTCGCAATTGGTTAGCATACGATAAGCTGAGTTTTGGCTCACACCTTTACGCTGGCGCATGGCAAAAAGCTCATTGGCAAAGTATTCGCGGCGTTCTTCTTCTGCGTTGCACGAGTTGTCAATGAGTTCAATATCCGAAATGTCGAGGTGGAATTCCTCGGCAATCTGTTTGATCTTTTGTGTGTTTCCGACTAAAATCGGATGTGCAATTTGCTGTTCTTTTGCCATGGTGGCAGCCCTGATAACTTCATAATTATCGGCTTGTGAGATAACCACGCGTTTCGGGTCTTGCTTGGCGCGTTCGTATACTTGTTTCACAAGTTTGTTTTCAAGGCCTGCCCTTCGGCGCAGTTCATCTTTGTAGGCTTCCCAGTCTTTGATTGGTTTGCGTGCTACTCCGGAGTCCATAGCTGCTTTAGCTACTGCCGGGGCTATTTCTGCTATTAACCTTGGGTCGTTTGGTTTTGGAATAATGTAGTCTTTTCCATAACTTATTCCACGAATTCCGTATGCTTCATTTACTTCTTCGGGCACTGTTTTTTTGGCCAGGTTGGCCAGCGCATAAACAGCGGCAACTTTCATTTCTTCGTTAATGTCTGTTGCACGTACATCTAACGCACCGCGGAAAATATACGGAAAACCGAGTACATTATTCACCTGGTTGGGATAATCAGAACGGCCGGTAGCCATCATGATATCTTGGCGCGCTTCGTGGGCATCTTCCCAGGTTATCTCCGGATCGGGATTGGCCATGGCAAAAATAATGGGGTCACTTGCCATGCTTTTTACCATTTCTTTTGTCAGTAAATTGCCTTTTGACAATCCCAAAAACATGTCGGCTCCTTTTACCGCATCTTCCAGGGTTTGCAGGTCGCGGTCTGTAGCAAATTCGGCTTTGTGTTCACTCAGCGATTTTCTGTCCTTGCGTACAACACCTTTACTGTCGCACATTACAATGTTTTTGGGCTTTATACCCAGAGCTTTATAAATTTTCAGGCAGGCAATGGCCGATGCTCCGGCGCCATTGGCAACGACTTTTATTTTATCGATTTTTTTACCGCCCAATTCCAATGCATTCAATAATCCGGCACCGGATATGATGGCTGTGCCGTGCTGGTCATCGTGCATGACGGGGATGTCCAGCTCTTTTTTTAGTCGTGTTTCAATATGAAAGCACTCCGGCGCTTTGATATCTTCAAGATTGATGCCGCCAAAAGTTGGTGCAATGGCTTTAATGTGCTCGACCAATTTATCGGGGTCTTTTTCGTCAATTTCGATATCGAACACATCTACATCGGCAAAGGTTTTGAATAGCAGTCCTTTACCTTCCATAACGGGCTTCGAGGCTTTGGCCCCGATATCGCCAATTCCCAAAACCGCTGTTCCATTTGAAATAACTGCAACAAGGTTGCCGGCTGCTGTGTATTTATAAACATCATCAGGGTTTTTCTCAATTTCGCGGCAGGGTTCTGCCACGCCCGGAGAATATGCCAGCGATAAATCGTACTGTGTACTGTTGGGTTTGGTGGGGATTACCTCAATTTTTCCGGGTCGTCCGGACGAATGATAATCCAACGCTTCTTGTTTCGTGAATTTTTTCATGATTGTGTGTGTTTATGGCTATTGATTTCTATAATTAGTCTCTTAGAAAACTTATAAGTTTTTGTGTCCTGTCACTGATTAAAACTTCTCATCGTATTTAGTCCACAGGTAATCGCCTAGTTCCCAGGCTTTATTAACTACTTTTTCGCCTTTGTCCATCACATAATTCGTTAAGAACTCGCGTCTTTTCTTTTCATTTTTTATGGCCTGTGCTTTTTTGTCTGTTTCGGCAAGTTCTTCAATAAATTGTTTCTGCATGGGATTCCATACGCTGTCTAAATCTTTGTGCATGTCGCCCCATCGCTGTGCGGCCAGTGTTCCCAGGCGATTGAATGCCCACCAGGCCGATTCTCTTGTGAAGCCGTTTGGGCGTCCTGGTGTTTTGTACGATTCGGGCAGGTCTGTTGCTCCGCAATACACAGGAATGTATACAGATGAAGCAATATTGTCCTGCGCCAGCCAAACAACACCGCCAATATCATCGGGCAGCCAGTCGCGACTTTGGGTAATGGTTCCGTACATTGTGTACCAACGGGCAATGGTGCGTTCTCCAAGGAAGCGAATGTGTCCGTCGTCGTTTACATGAAACCACCCGCCGTTTACATTGTCTATTTTTAATTGGTCGTAGGGCAAAAACGGATTGGCCAGTGGCGAAATAACAGTTTTTCCATCTTCATCGGTTGTGGTGATGTTGTTCCGCATATCGTAAGGCGTTCCCTGGAAATAGTCGCTAAATACGCGCCGCATATCCTGTACAGATACTTTTTCATCCGGTTTTACCGAGAAGGGATAATTTTCTGATGTGGGATTAAGTTTCAACGATGGAGCCAATAAATCGAAAACCCTCCATTCTCTGCGTCGTGCGGCTACTGACTTGCGGCTGTCGGGTGCATAAACATCGCAAAAGCGGAATGTTTCGCCTTCTTTCCACCAACCTTGTTTTTTGGCGTAGCTGTGTACATTTTCGGAGGCCATGAAATAATCTTCATTATCAACATCAATTTCTTTAATGGTGCTGGCGTTGGCATTTACGGAAATATGGTCGTCGGGTACGCGCTGGGCAACCCAAATGGCGCCTACATTGCCTTTTCCGGGGCCTACAACTTCAAAATGCCATACTTCTTTGGTGTCGGCAATAGTTAAAGCCTCACCATAGTCGCGCCAACCGTGCTCTTTAAGCAGTTCTCCGGCCATTTTAATGGCTTCGCGAGCAGTTGTTGTACGCTCAAGCATAAGCTGCACCAAGCGTTGGCAATCAATTTTGCATTCTTCGCTAAACAATTCATCGCGCCCGCCAAAGGTTGATTCGCCAATGGCTAACTGATGTTCGTTCATGCACGGGTACGCTGTGTTGATGAACTGATAGGTGTGTTTTACCTGTGGAATGCTGCCAATGGGTGTGTGTTTGTATGTTGGCATGGCAAGCGAATCAGACGATTCCCGTTTGTAAACGGTGAATTTGGCGTCTTTTTTATGATCCATGGCAGGTACAATGTCCATCCAGCTTCGTGTACGGTGGCTGTCGTCTGTGTGCGATGTCATTACAGAGCCATCGGTGCTGGCGTTTTTACCTACGGTAATGGATGTGCATCCTTCCGGATAACCGCCCTCCCAGTCGTTTTTTTCCTGGGCTTGCAGGGTCATTGAAATGGAAATAATTACGAATAGTAGTGTTGTGAAGGTTCTCATTGTATGTACTTTTTTATTGTTGTATGTATTGAAATATATAGATGCAAAAATATATAAAAACTTACTCAATAATACAGTTACATGCTAAAATCCGGAAAATACGTTATATCCTTTTTTGTATGTCTGCATTGGTATTTCGAGTAGTTGGTTGCGTGTTTGACTATCGGTTACGAAGTTTTTATGTGTGCAATCGACTACAACTACCGGAAAATCATTTATTTGTTTGAAATATCGGAAATAGCTTTGCTGTATTTTTTCAAGATAATTTGCAGAAATGTTGCTTTCGTATGTTCTTCCTCTGTGCGCAATATTTGTTAGCAATTGTTTGGGCTCCTGATGGAGATATATGTATAGGTCAGGTTTGGGCAGCGTGGCTGTCATGGAGTGAAAAATTCGGGAATAGAGTTGAAAATTGTCATCGTCGAGTGTTTCGGCTGCAAAAACCAGTGATTTTTTCAGGTAATAATCAGCCACAATTGCATTGTGAAACAAGCTGCTGTCTAGCTCCTGTTTCATTTGTTGGAATCGTTCAGCCAGGAACGACAGTTCGAGTTGCAGGGCATATTTTTCGGGATTTTCGTAAAATTTTGGGAGAAAGGGGTTGTCAACAAATTGCTCATAAATACCTTTGGCATTGTATTTTTCGCAAAAATAATCTGTTAAAGAAGTTTTTCCGGCTCCTATATTTCCTTCAATTACGATATATTTATATTGCAACTTATTGCTAATTGTCATGCAAACGAAGATATAAAAAAAGCCGTTCAAAAAGAAAAATGTTTTGTCGGATTCAGAATAATTAAAAAGTTGTTATAAAAAAATGGTTACGATAGCATGTTCGATAAATTTGAAAATGTTTTACGGGCAGGTTTTTTTTCGTATAGTACTTCGTACACTGCACGAGCAATGGGCATATCAATTCCCAACACATCCATAAAATGGGCGAGTCCTTTGGCTCCGTAATATCCTTCAGCAATTTGTATCATTTCCATACGTGCATATTTTACGCTGTACCCTTTGCCAATCATGGTTCCAAAGGTACGGTTGCGGCTGTACTGCGAGTACATAGTCACTAAGAGGTCGCCCAGGTAGGCCGATTCCATTATGTCTGTGTTTACCCGGCAAACTACGTTCATAAATGCGCGCATCTCTGTGGCGGCATTGCAAACCAAAACAGCCTGGAAATTGTCGCCATAACCCAGTCCGTGGTAAATTCCTGCTGCAATGGCATATACGTTTTTTGCAACGGCGGCAAATTCAGTTCCGATAATGTCATGCGAAATTTTTACCCGAATATGGTAGTTTTGTAAATATTCGCGCACCTGTCTGGCTACTTCTACATGCTCCGAAGCAACAGTGAGGTAGGTCAGCTTTTCTGATGCAACTTCTTCCGCATGGCTTGGCCCGGTAATCATGGCGAAATTTTCGCGTGGTACTTCAAATTCTTTTAGAAGGTAATCTGCTATAATATCATTGGTTTCGGGAATGATGCCTTTTACCGCAGACATAACAACTTTATCCTTAATCGGTACTGTTGCCTTTGATAGAACCCCATGCAGGAATGCCGACGGGATAACTAAAAGAATTACGGATGAAGCCTCAATGAGGTCGTTTATTTTTATGGTTACCCGAAGGTTATCCATGTTCAGGGCTGCTGACGACAAATACTGGGGATTATGGCCGTGAGCATAAATATGTTCGCGCATTTCCTGCGAATGTACAAGCCAGTTTACATGGTATCCGTTTTGTGTGAACAGTTTAACAAGTGCTGTTCCCCAGCTTCCGCTTCCTATTACTCCAATAGTTGTTGTCAAAATAATTATTTTTTTGTTGATGAGCTTTTGCGCACCGGATTATTGAACGACAAAGTAAGTATTTTGACTGATAAATGTCAATTTTTGTGGAAGGAAAATTGGAAACGTCTCATTGCGAGCGATAGCGAAGCAACCGCAGCACGAAGTGCAAGCTCAACGAAGTTAATCTGTCTTAGGCTTTCGTTCAGGTTAATTGATGCTAAACCTCAAAGCAGCGGCTTCGCTTAGAGCGAAACCATCGCCTGCCTGCGTGCGATAAGCGTCGCTGATTTAGCGTTCCGAAAAGCCGCGGTGTGAGTAATTGAACATCTAATAAAATGCATGATTTTACTTTGTGACTACACGCACTGATTACTCCATTTTCATTTCAATATTCATGTCCATTTTCATTGCCATTTGATTGGCCGTTACATTCATGTTCATAATCATATTCGAATTTTTGAGCATTCCTTTTTGAAGGTCATAAAGCACCCAGCCCCCAATTTTATTATTCTCAGATGTCATTTCAACTCCTTCTTTCTTGCTTTCCATCTGAAATTCGCCTTGAGGCTCCAGGAGAACGTAGCGTTTATCTTCACTTATGCTTAGTACTTTATATTTCATGTTAATTTTCATTGTCATTCCTGCATTGTTGTTTTCCATTGTGCCTGCATTATAAATATCTCCTTCTTTCACAGGTTCTTCTGGTAAAGCAATAAATGCGTTTTGTGTAAACTGATCTGACATTGATTCCATTTGGTTCTGCATTTGCGCACCCTGCTCGTCAGTCAGACCTTCCATTATGGCATCCATATTCATTTCTACTACTTTGCCATAAGGTGTAACTTCAGAGGTTATTGCTTTGTTTAGAAGCGCAGAGAAAACTCCGGCTGCAGGATTGTTTGTTATATCTTCTTCGTTGTCAGAATCGAATTTCATGGGCTGGGGACCATCCATTGACATAGCTACACGAGTAAAAACAACATCTATTTTTGCGTTTCCTTCTTCAGTTACTTCTTTTACTTTATAATCGCTTTCCATTGTCATGTTCATGGGCATTTTTTGTCCCATCATCTCTATGTTCATTTCTGTTTCCATAGTCATGTGTGCAGTATCGCCTTTGGTATAGTTATTTTGCAATTTTACTGCTTCATTTGTTGTTGCTGAAAATGCAGGAACGCCATTTTCGGTTTCATAATTTATGGTTACTGATGACTGATCGGATTTTTCATTATCCTGATTGTTTCCACTTTGGCAAGCCACTATAAAGAGGGCTGCAACCACATAAATCAATAGTTTTTTCATAATGTTTTTTTGTGTTTGATGAATTTAGTCGTTTTCTTAGAAATTGGTTATAAAGTTAATATAAAAAATATTTCAGTTAACCAAAACTTAAGAAAATTCAATAAGGCAGCCCGGGGGGATTTTTGTTAATCGTTTATAATTATTGATACTAAAATATAATTCCCGGTTAATTCATTACTTTTGCACTTAAACATAAAATTAGCATAAATGAGTACTGACGACAAAAAAATAATTTTTTCCATGGTAAACGTGGGGAAAAAGACACCACAAGGTAAACAAATTCTCAAAGACATATATTTGTCCTTTTTTTATGGGGCAAAAATTGGCATTCTTGGTTTAAATGGTGCCGGTAAATCTACTGTGCTGCGCATTATTGCCGGTTTGGAAAAAGAATATGAGGGCGAAGTGCATTTTGCACCCGGCTACACCGTAGGCCATTTATCTCAGGAACCGTATCTCGACGATGAAAAAACCGTAATGGACATTGTGAAAGAAGGAGCACAGGAAACGGTTAATTTGTTGGAGGAGTACGAGCAAATTAATGCATCGTTTATGGATGAAGAGGTAATGAACGACCCCGATAAAATGGAAAAGCTAGTGGAGCGCCAGGGCGCTGTGCAGGAGAAACTTGACCAATTGGAGGCGTGGGATTTAGAATCGAAGCTTGAACTGGCCATGAACGCGCTTCGTACTCCGCCCGGCGATACACCGGTAAAAGTGCTGTCGGGCGGAGAGCGCCGACGCGTTGCCTTATGCCGGTTATTATTGCAAAAACCCGATATACTTTTGCTCGATGAACCAACCAACCACCTCGATGCAGAAACTGTACACTGGCTTGAGCAGCATTTGCAGCATTACAAAGGCACGGTAATAGCTGTAACGCACGATCGATATTTTCTCGACAATATTGCCGGCTGGATACTGGAGCTCGACCGCGGCGAAGGAATACCATTCAAAGGAAATTACTCCTCGTGGCTTGAGCAAAAAATGAACCGCCTTAAAGAAGAGGAGAAGCAAGAATCGAAACGTCAAAAAGCTTTGAGAAATGAACTGGAATGGGCGCGAAAAGGGCCCAAAGGACGACAAAGCAAAGGAAAGGCAAGGTTGAATAATTATGAAGCCATGCTTGCCGAAGATATCAAGGAGAAAGAAAAAAATATAGAACTTCCCATACCCAACGGCCCCCGGTTGGGTAACAAGGTTATTGAAGGTAAGAATCTTGCCAAGGCCTACGATGATAAATTGTTGTTCGAGAACCTGAATTTCGATTTGCCACAGGCCGGTATTGTAGGTATTGTTGGCCCAAACGGTGCAGGAAAAACCACGCTTTTTCGCATGATTATGGATGAGGAAAAACCTACTTCAGGCGAAATAGAAATTGGTGAAACTGTTGAGCTGGGTTACGTTGATCAACGCCACAAAGATATCGACCCGAATAAAAGTGTTTACGAAGTTATTAGCGGGGGCGAAGAAGAAATAAAAATTGGTGGTCAGTTTATCAATGCCCGTGCCTACACGAGCCGTTTTAATTTCAGCGGGTCCGATCAACAAAAGAAAGTAGGAGTATTGTCAGGCGGTGAGCGAAACAGGTTGCATTTGGCCATGACACTCAAAACCGAAGCCAATGTACTGCTGCTCGATGAGCCTACCAACGATATCGACATCAATACGCTACGCGCCCTTGAAGAAGGTATTCAGCATTTTGCCGGCTGCGCTGTTGTGGTATCGCACGACCGTTGGTTCCTCGACCGCATTTGTACGCATATTTTGGCTTTCGAAGGCGACTCAAGCGTTTTTTTCTTTGAGGGAACCTATTCTGAATATGAAGAAAATTTGCGAAAACGAATGGGTGGCGAGATAATTCCAAAACGCATCAAATACAAAAAACTTACCCGATAAATGTTTATCTGATGATTTGTTGGGATTTATTATCCGGATGCCCTTTTGAACAGGATTAAAGCGATAAAAGCATAAACAAAATTAGGAATCCAGACGGCCAGCCAGGGACTAAACTGTGCTTGTGTTGCAAAAACCGAGGTAATTTGCTGGAACATGATATATGTAAAGGTGAGTAATATCCCAAAACCTATATTTAGGCCAATACCTCCACGTGTTTTACGTGAAGATAATGCCATGCCGATTATGGACAAAATAAACGTTGAAAATGGATAAGCGAAACGTCTGTGGCGCTCTATTTCATAGTTCGTAATATTTCCCACCCCGCGCATTCTTTGATCTTCAATGAATTGGTTAAGCTCACCAAAGTTCATGGCCTGCACAATTTTTTCCCGTTGCCTGAAGTCTTCAGGGTGCATCTGTAATGTGGTATCAATGGTTGTACCATGGGTTATGGTCTCTTTCAATGAGTCAATCTTACGAATATGGTAATTTACAATTCTCCATTTGTTTTTTGTCGTGTCCCATTTAATATAATCACTCATGAGTTTCTCTTTGAGCACCCCGTCCTTATATCGCTCAATGGAAAACTTGTGCCCGATATCGTGTCGTGTATTGTAGGAAGAAAAATAAATAATAGTATCGGGTGCTATTTGGCGGTGAATGTCGCGATTTCGGTTAATGTACGGTGAGTCAATATATTTACTCTCAAATTCTAACCGTTTCTGATTGGCCGGCGGTATTATCCAATTAATTAAAACAAATGAAAGGGCTGCTAAAAACAATGCACTGATCATATATGGACGGGTAAACCGCTGGTAGCTGACACCGCTTGAAAGGATAGCAATAATTTCACTGTGCGAAGCCATTTTGGATGTGAAAAAAATTACGGCAATGAAAGTGAACAGCGCACTGAACATATTCACGAAATAGGGTATGAAGTTCAAATAGTAACTAAAAATGATTTCGCTTATCGGTGCCTCTTGTTCGATAAAATCATCGATTTTCTGCGAAATATCAAAAACAATTACAATCAGGATGATAAGCCCGATGGCAAAAAAATACGTTCCAATGAACTTCTTGATGATATATCGGTCTATTCGTGTGAACATATTCGATTAAATTCGCTGAGCTACTTTTTGAACCATCTCTTTTTTCCATTGGCTGAATGTTCCGGCCACTATTTGCTTACGGGCTTCAGCTACTAACCATAAGTAAAATGCCAGGTTATGAATGCTCGCAATTTGCGGGCCAAGCAGTTCCCGGGAAATGAATAAATGACGCAGGTAGGCTTTTGAATAATGGGTATCCACCCAGGAATGTCCCTGCGGATCAATGGGCGTAAATTCCTTTTCCCATTTTTTGTTTTTTATATTGATGATGCCTTCTGATGTAAAAACCATCCCGTTTCTGCCATTTCTTGTAGGCATCACGCAATCGAACATATCTACACCTCTGTCAATGGCCTCCAGAATGTTCGCCGGTGTACCAACACCCATTAAATACCGGGGCTTTTCTGGTGGAAGCACTTCGTTAGTTACTTCAATCATTTCGTACATTAATTCCGTAGGCTCTCCAACTGATAGACCGCCAATTGCATTCCCCTCAGCATCCAGATCTGTAGCAAACTTTGCCGCATCCCGCCTTAAATTTGGATATCCGGCTCCCTGCACAATAGGAAACCAGGCTTGATGTTTACCATATAAAGGTTTCGTTTTATGAAAATGCTCATGCCCCCTTTTTAGCCATTCTTGTGTAAGCTGTAATGATTTGTGAGCATACTGGTAATCGGCATCGCCAGGTGGGCATTCATCCAGAGCCATCATAATATCTGACCCGATAATGCGCTGGGTTTCTACCACATTTTCAGGAGAAAAAAAATGTTTTCCGCCATCAATGTGCGAGCGAAAAGTAACGCCTTCTTCACTGATTTTTCGGTTGTCGGCCAGCGAAAAAACCTGATAGCCTCCGCTGTCAGTAAGAATGGGGCGTTGCCAGTTCATGAATTGATGCAGTCCGCCTGCACTTTTCATTATATCGGTGCCCGGACGCAGGAATAAATGATACGTATTGCCCAAAATAATCTGGGCATTGATATCATCACTCAGCTCTCGGCTCAACACGCCTTTGACACTGCCAACAGTGCCAACAGGCATAAATATTGGTGTTTCTATTTCCCCCCTTTCGGTACGGATTACACCTGCACGGGCTTTGCCGTTTATATCGGTAGTAAGTAAATTGAAAGTCAGCATAGCAATTAATTAGTGCTTCTTAGAAAACTCTTATTTTTCTCTGTGCGTAGTAATAAAACTTCAAGAATAAGGCATGTTCATTTTGAAAATCAAGGAGTTTACTGAAGTAATCGACTGTTTTCAAAATGAACATAACGCAATTATTGGAGTTTTCTTACACGCACTAATTAGAACCTGCAAAAATAGCTAAAATTGCACGGAAAGAAAAGTTTATCACGAAAACACAAAAAAATATTGTTTTCCATGTCGAATGTTCTTTATTTTGTCGAAACTAAAAACCGGGCAGATTGATTTTTTTTGAAAATATATTCCCTTTATCTATTGAGCATTTGATTATCATTAGCGCATTGTTCATATTGGTGATTCGATTAATCAACGAATTCATTCTTGTTTTTGCACAGGTTTTTTTCAAAGCACAAAAGCCAAAGCCTGATGGCCCGGAAGTTTCAGTCATAATTTGCGCACGAAACGAAGCAGAGAACCTCAGAAAAAATCTGCCTTTAATTTGCTCACAGGAATATGAAAAATACGAAGTTTTGGTTGTAAATGATGCTTCGGTTGATGATACCGATAAAGTACTCAGGGAATTGGGTAAGAAACACCAAAACTTACGAGCTACTAATATTCCCAAAGACCCCAAATTCGATCATGGCAAGAAACTTGCTTTAACTATTGGTATTAAGGCGAGTAAATATGAACATTTGCTTTTAACCGATGCTGATTGCTGGCCCGAAAGTAAACACTGGCTTGCCGGAATGGCAGGGAGGCTGGTTAATAAAGAAATTGTTCTGGGTTATGGTGGTTATGCCCCGAAAAAAGGCCTTCTTAATCGACTTATTCGATTTGATACACTTCAGATTGCTAAAACCTACATCGGGCTTGCGCGTTTGGGGATGCCCTACATGGGCGTTGGACGAAATTTGGCTTATCACAAATCAATATACAATAAAGCGGCGGGCTTCTCAAAACATTATCATATTGCATCTGGCGATGACGATTTGTTGGTAAACCAAATGGCACGAAAGAAAAATACTACAATTAATATCGACCCAAAAACATTCACCCGATCAAATGCAGAGAAAACATTCAGGGCATGGATTCTGCAAAAAAAACGGCATTTGGGAACAGGCAGCCATTACAGGTTTATTCATAAGGTATATCTGGCAATTGATTGGTTATTGCGGGTGTTAACCTGGCCTTGTTTAATGTTGATGTTTTTGCTGAACATTGAACCACAGTTTTTTGTATATGTCTTTATAATTGGTTACGCTACTGTTTTATTGGTTTTATGGAAAATATTAATGAGAAAATATAAGGAAAAAGGCTTTTTAATGCTAATTCCGTTTTTTGAAATAATTATTAGTATTTTGCCATTTATTTTGGTTTTTAAAAGACTTTTGAAAAGAAAACAATCACGATGGATATAAATAATGATTTTTCACCAAAAGCAAAAGAAGATTTAATCCTGGTAAGACGTGCTCAACAAGGCGATGAGATGGCTTTTGCCGAGCTTTTGAAGCGTTATCGTGATTCCATTTATTATATGTTGCTGAAAATGGTAAATAATAATGTAGATGCTGAAGACCTCACAATTGAAGCTTTTGGCAAGGCTTTCAGAAATATCGACCGGTATAGCCCCAGCTTTGCATTTAGCACTTGGCTTTTCAAAATAGCCAGTAACAATTGCATCGATTATTTGCGAAAAAATAAAGGCAAAGAATATGCCTATCAGGGAAACTCCGAAGATCTTTCACAAACCGGCAACGGCGACACCGTGGGTATACATTATCAGCTCGAATCAAGCAACCCAAAGCCAGACGAACTAATGATGTCGCGAGAAAAATCAAGTATTTTGCGCCAGGTTGTTAAGGAATTGAAACCCAGGTATAAAAAACTCGTTGAATTGCGATATTTTAAAGAATACTCGTATGAAGAAATTGCCAACGAGCTCGATATACCCCTGGGAACAGTTAAAGCACAGCTTTTTAGAGCAAGGGAGCTGCTTTTTAATATTTTGAAAGATAAACATAAAAACCTTTAAAAGAATGGAAGAGCTTCTTCGTTTCTTTCCAAATCTTACTGCACAACAGAAAGAACAGTTTCAAAAACTTTATGACTTATACATTGACTGGAACAACAAAATAAATGTGATTTCCAGGAAAGATATTGAACATTTGTACATTCACCATATTTTGCATTCGCTCATCATTTATAAATTTTTTCCATTTCAACCCGGCACAGCTGTACTTGATGTTGGAACAGGAGGCGGGTTTCCGGGGATTCCCCTGGCAATAATGCAGCCTGAGTGCGAATTCAGGCTGGTCGATTCCATCGGCAAGAAAGTTAAGGTAGCAACGAGCGTATCCGATTCAATCGGTCTTAGCAATGTAAAAACACAACAAATTCGAGCCGAGAAAATCAAAGAAAAATTTCATTTCATCGTTTCACGTGCTGTAATGCCACTGCCCAGGTTTGTGAAACTTACACTGAAATTGCTGCACAAAGATGATTTTAATGCTTTCCCCAACGGAATTATTTACCTCAAAGGAGGCGATTTTCAGCAGGAACTCAATGAAATGAACCACGTGCACAAAGAAGTATTCAATATATCCGATGAATTTGATTTACCCTACTTCGAAACAAAAAAAGTAGTATATATCATTCGATAATGGCTTTCATTATTTCAAAAATTTTTAATTTTTTGGTTTCTCCCGTTGCCTGGATTGCCATTTCAGCAATTGTGAGTGTTTTTTTGTTGGTAAAAAAACGAAAAAATGTCCGATTATGGATATTTGTTACAATTGCTTTATTTTTTGTTTTTACAAACCCGTTTATTATCAATTTAGCCTTTCACAACTGGGAGAAACCCTGGTTGAAAAATATACATGAAAAGCATTATGACTATGCGGTTGTGTTGAGTGGAATGGTTTCGTACGATAAGCAACACGACCGATTTAATTTCGGGCAAAGTGCAGATCGTGTTTTGAAAGCTGCAACATTATTTCATAGCCAACGAATCGATAAAATCCTGCTTTCAGGCGGAAATGCATCGATCACAACCAAACAGCCACCTGAAGCCGTGCTTTTAAAACGTTTTTTGCTCTCACTCAATGTGCCCGATTCATGCATTATTACAGAAAACAAATCTCGAAACACCCATGAAAATGCACTTTACACAAAAAATGCGATTGAAAGCGGGTTTTCCCGACAGGCGCAGGGCTTATTAATCACCTCTGCATACCACATGTCGCGCGCAACAGCATGTTTTCAGGCGCAGCGAATTTGTATTACGCCCTGCCCGGTCGATTTTTATGTTCCACAGTTAAAAACCGACATTGGGAGCCTAATCGTACCTTCTGTTGAAGCATTGAGCAAATGGGATATTCTTTTGCACGAGTGGTTGGGGTTACTATATTATAAAACACGGGGTTTTATATAAATTGAAAAATAATATACTTTTCTGACTGAAAGTTATAACTTTGTTCAACAACTACTTCGCACTTCGACTTATGATAAAAATCAAATTTACATTCATATTATTACTTCTTTCTTCACTGGTTTTTGGTCAGGAATACACATCAGGTTCCAAGCGGGCTATAAAAATGTATGAGGCTGCAACCAAAGCCTATCAATACATGCAGTTCGAAAAAAGTCTCGAGTATGCTGATGAAGCCTTGAGTCGCGATGAAGAATTTATAGAAGTGTATTTATTTAAAGCGCAGGTTTTGCAACGGCTGGACCGGCATAAAGAAGAGGCTGCGGCATACAGTAAAGCACTGGCAATTGACCCGCTTTTTTTTAAATATGCATTTTTGAACAGTGCAAAAGCACATTTTCGGATTGGGCAATATGACACCGCACTAAAACATGCAAAAAGTTTTCTGAAAGTACCAGAACTTGAAACCCGCGATCTAAAAAACGGGCGCCATCTGGTCAGGCAAATTGAATTTGCACAGCAAAGTGTCGCCAACCCCGTCGAAATTGATCCCCGGCCAATCAGCAACCAAATAAACAGAGTAGGCGATGTTTACTGGCCTTCAATGCCCGTAGACAACAGTCGTTTCTATTTTACCGTAAAGCTGCCACTGTACAGAACCACATTTCAGGAAGATATTTATGTAAGCATAATGCGCAACGATTCTTTTGGCAAGCCATTTCCCCTGAACAACGATGTGCTTAGCCTGAACAACGAAGGTGCCTCTTTTATTTCTCCGGACGGGCGATACCTGCTTTTTACAGGTTGCAAACGCAACGATGGATACGGAAGCTGCGATTTATACATGTCGTTGCAAAAAGACGGAAAATGGCAATCGCCCGTCAATCTGGGCTCAAAAGTGAACTCTAAGTATTGGGAATCACGGCCTGTTATCTCATCAGACGGGCAGACACTCTATTTCAGCAGTAACCGGAAAGGCGGCAAAGGCAATGCCGATATTTATATGTGTAAAAGAAAAGGCGATAATGATGCAGGCTACCCAATTTGGGGGGCACCCATAAACCTGGGCGATTCCATCAATACACCGGGCGACGAATTTGCACCCTTCATCCATGCCGATAACCAAACGCTTTATTTTTCATCAGACCATCACCTTGGGATGGGTGGGCAGGATATTTTTATGAGTAAAAAAACTGGCGAAAACCAATGGACAAAACCCAAAAATCTGGGATACCCCATCAATCAATATAAAGATGAAATTGGCCTTTTTATTGATGCTCCGGGGCAATACGCCTACTATGCTACCGATAATGAAGAAGATCGCCGTAGCATTTACCGCTTCGAAGTCCCCGAAAGTATTAAGCCCGAATATGTAACCTATGTGAAAATATTTGTGAAAGATAAAGTCAGCCTCAAACCATTAAATGCCCATGTGAACCTGTTTGATGTGGAAACAGGCGAAAATATAATTGATATTATGGCCGAAGGTGCCGAAGGAAGCGCCCTTGTGAGCCTTCCCGGAAATAAAAAATACGGCTTAATGGTCGAAAAGAAAGGGTACATGTTCTATTCCGACCATTTCGACCTGAAGAAAAAAGAAAAAGATTTTGTGCAAAACCTGACCATTAAACTACAGCCCATTCAAAAGGGGATGACCGTGGTGCTGAATAACGTTTTTTATAAGTTTGATTCCTACGAATTAAGTGATGAGTCAAAAGCAGAACTTACCCGGGTTAAACGTTTTTTGGAACAAAACGGCAACTTACATGTTGAAATCTCAGGTCATACTGATAACCAGGGTAGTGCAGAATATAACAAAAAGCTTTCTGAACAGCGTGCCCAAACGGTTTACAATTATTTAATCAATAACGGAATTGAAAATGAGCGCCTTACTTACAAAGGTTATGGAATGTCGCAACCAATAGAAACGAACGAAACCATAAAAGGTCGTGCCAAAAACAGGCGAACAGAACTCAAAATAATAAGTATGGAATAAAACAGGAAGCTAATAACTGCCTGAAATAATGTTTTTTACTCGATTGTACTTATGATGATAAATTCAAACCAATGAATAGAACTGTAATTAGTGTCTCTAAGAAAACGTCTGTTTTTTTCTTGTGCCCAGTAATAAAACTTCAAGAACAAGGCTTGTCCATTTTGAAAATCAAGGAGTCCCGATTAAGCCATCGGGATGACTGTTTTCAAAATGGACATAACGCAGTTATTGGAGTTTTCTTACGGGCACTAATTATAACTATTTTCTTGACGATTATTGCACCATTGTTTCTGACAGCGCAAAACGGCTCTCCGTTATCATCCGACAGATTAAAAAAGCAATATGAAAAGCTGATACAGGACTATGACGTGCCAGGTCTTGGAGTAGCAATTGTTTCGAATGATTCCATAATATTG
Source organism: uncultured Bacteroidales bacterium (assembly GCA_964413185.1). Lineage (GTDB taxonomy): Bacteria > Bacteroidota > Bacteroidia > Bacteroidales > Salinivirgaceae > Salinivirga. The sequence goes on along the minus strand of CAYPSX010000020.1, from coordinate 10,316 downwards.
CAAACCGGCTTTGGTCAATTAAGCATCAACAATACTAAAAAAGTGGATAGTAACACACTGTTTGGAATCGCTTCTTTATCAAAAACATTTACCAGTGCGCTTGTTGCCAGGGCAGTTGAAGATAAAAAGTTCACATTCGAAACACCTGTAACCGGGCTTTTGCCATGGTTTAAACTGTACGATCCATACGTTACCTCACAAGTTACCATTGAAGATGCACTTTCGCATCGTACAGGTTTAAGCAGTTTTAGCGGCGATTTAATTTGGTACGGCTCAACAATTCCCGATAGCATTATCATTTACCGCATGCGCCATTTGAAAGCAAAACATGGATTTCGTACCCATTTTGGATATTCAAATATTATGTACCTGGTTGTAGGTAAGATACTTGAAGAACAATACGGTATGCCATACGGCGAACTGCTCGACAGTTTAATTTTTACGCCGGTTGGAATGAAAAACACAACCACAAGTTACCAGGCTGCCATGCATCATTTCAATCTTGCCATTCCACATGTAAAAAAGGATGAAGAAAATGTTATTCAGCCCTACATTTCGTGGGATAATATGAAGCCGGCCGGTGGTCTTTTTTCCAATGCTTCCGACATGTCTAAATATTTGCAATTATGGTTGAATAAGGGAGTTTTTGACAAAGACACGATCATACATCCATCAGAAATCGAATGGCTTTGGAGTCAGGAAACACCAACAAAATTATCTTGGCTCGATAAGCGTACTGCTGCACCTGTGAATTTTAAAAGTTATGGAATGGGTTGGGCCATGATGGACTACAACGGTTATAAAGTTTTTTACCACAGCGGTGGCCTCGATGGTATGGTATGTCAAATGCTAGTTGTACCGGATAAAAATATCGGTGCTGTATTTATGGCCAATAAAACGTCGGCCCTGCCATTGGTTCTTATGTATGATTTGTTAGATAAATGGCTGGGTGATGGTACAAAAAACTATCCCGGGAAAACACTGGCTCTGCTTAAAAAAGTACGCTCTGAAAATCAGGAAGTAACTGCCGATGTAGATCCGGATGAATCATCACAGCAGGATTTTATACTGGGCGTTTATGTCGATTCACTTGTAGGAAAAGCTATTATTAAAAAGCAAAACGACACCCTGGTATTGAACTGGACTGAATCAACAATATTTAAAGGATACCTTAAGCAAACCGATATGCTTACATTTGAACTTGTGTGGCCGGAAATACCATCACTGCCCCCTGGAAACGTGGTTTTTGATGTTAACGGTGTTGGTGAAATTAAAGGTTTTTCTATAGATTTACCCAATCCTGATTTACAATTCAATGAGTTATATTTTGAGAAGAAAAATTGATGGAGAAACATGCCCTGACATTTGATAAACTGAACATTACATCGGAACATTGGGATATATTTTACTCCGATAATGAAGGTGGATATAGATTCTCAACACCAATTGACGGCGTGCTTTTATTGAATTCTACCGGCAAATTATCCCGAAAAATACTGGCCAAACAAATTCAATTTATCAATAATTATTGCATCGAAATATCCAAAAGATTATTGAACTACAGAGTTATCTTACTCTGGGATTTAACCGATGTTTTTAATCAAAGATCAATCAGTCAGGTGCGCCGGAGCCTTCCGGATTTAGCCGTCGATTTGGTTTTTATAGTAACCGGTAAGCTAACTTTCAGATTCTATTTACAATTAGGTCAATTATACCAAAAAAGACTGTACCAAAAGCTATTTGCAAACAAGGCAGAGGCCATTGAGTTTGCCCGGCAAATTAAACAGGAGAACCACAACCCGGTAAGCAAAAGATTTATTGAATTATGGACATTTGAGCAGAATCTCTGCAAAGTTGGAAGGCAAAACTACAGAGTTTTAGAACTTCCGGATTGGCAATACAAAAATCAGGAAAATAAGCTAACAGCCAGGCTTTGCCTTTTTGAGAACCGGGTTTTACACGTTATGCTATCTGGCAGGATTAATGAGCTGGATATTCATAATTTACACAAAAAACTGTTTGAAGTAGCCGAAAATCTGGAATTAGACTTTAAGCGCGAACCCTTTTATGTAGTTTTCGATTTAAAAAAAGTGAAAAGTCTTTCGGCACGGGGGAGGAAAACATTAAGACAATACGCCAACCGGTCAAATAAAATCCTTTCTGCAGTAGTTGTTGTGGGCAACTCAAAGACACTATTTACGTTTCAACTGCAAAAAGCAACATCGCCGGAAAGATATGATACCTGGGTTGCCGCCTCAACATTAGAAGAGGCTTTTGCGTTGCTGGAAAAAATTAGGTTGAAAGGGTTCGAAACCCAAAAAAAGGAGAGAAGAAAACCGGCTGATAATTATGCCGCCTTAAAAAAACAATATGAAGAGCTCCTAAAAAAGCACGACCGGTTTGTAGAAGAAACCCGAAAGTCGCATACGAGTATCCGAAAAGTTATGTCTTTTATTAATGCAGGTGATTTTTTCAGTGCCCCTTTTTATCCCCGGTTTGAAGACCAATCTATAGCTGGCGAAGTTTATAACACCCTTGCTTTACTTCATGCCGATATTAATAAACGTAAACCTTTATTAAACAGTCCCGGAAAACAACTTGTTTTTGCTTCTTCAAATGTTGCCGATATCATAAATAATATGTCTGACCCTGCATTTATTTACCAGGATCAGAAAGTATTATTCGTTAATAAGCAATTTTGTGAGATTCTTGGTTATCAGTCTTTTGAGCTGGAGCAACAGCCCATTAGTGCCATTGTAAATCCTTTTGAAATCAATCGGGTCGAAAGGCAACTGGAAGAAATTCAAGGAAATAATTCAATCAGCTGCGATATTCACGATGCATTGGGCAATACTATTGTAAGCACGTTAATTACCAGATTTGTAGAGGTCGATGGGCTGGCTGCACAACTCGTTTTTTTTAAACCTTATCATCAGGAAAAATTAAAGGGTAAAGCTGATGCGCATTCGGCTGATGTTTATGTGAAAAATACAAATCAACCCTTTGTGCTAAACCGGGCACTTGCAGGCATTGTTTTGTTTCATCATGCCATGATAAAAAACATAAATACCAAGCTGCTCAACGATTACGTATCTCCTTCGGGCTTCGATCATTATAAAGGAATTCAGGCTCTTGTATGGGTTTCGGTATTCCTGAAAAACAGTTTCGAACAATATTCCTTGATTAACACTAAAAACTATACGCAAACCGCCTTTAGCCCTGAAAATATTGTGCAGAGCCTGTTTCCGATGCTCAGTGATTATTTGTCGTTAACAAAACCAGAAGTTCAGCTTATTATCAATGAAAGCAAAAAAAATTCAAAACTAACAGTAGCACTGAATCCTTTCTTTGTAAAAGCAATATTGTTGAGATTACTTCATATTGTTATGGATTCTACTACCGGTACTTTCATCAAATTTGGATATCAATTGAACCAAGAATATCTTGAATTTAAAATTGCCGATAGCGGAACTGATTTAAATTTAGTCAGTTTAAATACTCCAATAGATCAGTATTCCAGTGGCTTAACGGTTGTGGAGATAGAGTCAATGCTAAAAAAAGCGAATGGTAACCTTTTTATTAATACAGAATCCGAAAATGGCAACACCATCACAGTTGTGATCCCGGTAAGCAAAGTTGGTGCAGGTTATGAAGGTTCAATTGTTGATCTTTCTAATCACGAAATATTAGTCGTTTGCCAACCAGATGAATTTGAAATTGTTCAAAAATCTTTAAGTGTTACACATGCTAAACTGGTTCCTGTATCAAATATTTATGAACTGCAAAAGCAAATAGAAAACAATCATTTCAAAATTATTTTGCTTGATATGGAAACTACAGAATTTAATATAAAAGAGTTAGTAACCTTTATCCGGAAAAAGAATAATTCAACACCCATTATAGGCATAACAAACGAAGGATCACACGAAGCCTGGTCCCGATTCAATAAAATTGGCATTGATGCTTTTGTTACCAAACCTTTTGATATAGAAGATTTTACAAAAAAAATTACGTTGCTTTTAGCCTGAAAAAATAGTTTCTTATTAGAACAAACACAAAAGGTTGAGTTACTAATTCAACCTTTTGTGTTTGTTTTGTGATTAATCCTTTATTGAGCAACCAATAGCTTTTGTTTCCCTGATGGGCGGTGTTTTATCCGCAAGCAAAGCATCTACAACATGGTTAATGTAGTGGTCTTTAACTTTATCCGGCTTTCGCGGACTGTCGTCAATAGCACCAATATACTCCAGGACAAATTCACTCCCTTTTTTATTTAAAACAAAAACATGAGGCGTTTTTGTAGCACCGAATTTTTTATACACAGTTTGCTGTTCATCAAACAAATAGGGGAATGTAAATCCTTTCTCTTTAGCGCGAACTTTCATTTTGTCGAACGAATCTTCGGGCTGAATTTTCGGGTCGTTTGGGTTAATTGCAATTACCGGGTAACCTTTTGTTCTGTATTTTTTATCAAGGGCAATAATACGGTCTTCGTTGGCAATGGAGTAAGGACAATGATTACATGTAAATATCACGATGGCCCCTTTGACATCCTCCAGTTTCTCAAGCGAAACCATTGTTCCATCAATGTTTTTCAACTTGAAATTATCTACTTTGTCGCCAATTTCGTATCCTCCTGCAAGCATTGTTGCAGATATCAACATACTTAATATTAGAAAAAATGTGCGCATAATAATCATATTTTAGTTTAACAATTTACGAATCATCGAATTAAGCTTTTCATACGTAATTTTACCCTCGTGAAAAAGCTGTTGGTCTTTCTTGTACATAACTGTGGCCGGAATGGCTCCTGACCATGATTTGTTTACCATAGGAATCCATTCATTGGCATTATCATCGGTAATCAAAAAGCTATCAAAGCTGTAGTTCTTTTTATCGAGATAATCGTTCGCTTTTTGCCAGGCATCATCTCCAAAATCCAGGCTCAGGAAAAAGAATTTGACAGGTTTTCCATTATATTTCTGAATGCTTTTTTCAAATTCCGGGAGTTCCTTCACACACGGCAAACACCATGTAGCCCAGAAGTTTACAACATACACAGTGTCTGGGGAAGTGATATTTGCATCTTTAAACTTCTCAAATTCCCACGTACGCTGCGCTGAAAGCTCAAAAACTAATGTGAACAGCAAAATATTCAGAATAAAATACTTCATAATCTTTAATTCTACAACAGATTTTTAACAGAATGGTTTAGGAAAGTCTTAAAATAACTCATAAAACACAATAATGCAGTTGTTGGTTGTTTTATTACGGGCTAAAAAAACATCTTTCTTTGCAAATAGTAGCATAGAGGGTAATAATAGAATTGAATTACTGAACCGGTTTAAAAAGGTAATTAAACTACCAAACATTAAAAATCAGGCAAAACCGTTTTTAGACCAGACTTATTAATGGATTTTAAACTATTTTGATGTACGTATGTTGTGCATAAATCAAAAGATAGCATTAAATGTTGCTGCTTTTTTTTACATTTGCAATGAATCTTATAAATTTGCTAAAAATTAATACAGAATAAAATGCATAATTACATACGATATTTTCTTGTTATTGTAGTGCTTTTTATCGTAGGTCATTCATGGGCGCAAGATCCGGAAACAGAGCTCATCCGGAAGTATGCAGAGAGCGGCTTTGAAAGTGGCGATTATGAATTTGCCCTTGAAAACTATCTTAAGCTTTACGATAAGAACAAAGAAGATATTAACATTAATTTTCGTTTGGGCGTGTGCTACACTAAAACACATGACAATAAAACAGGCGGAATTCCACATTTAGAATTTGTAGTATCCCACAATAATTTTCCAACCGATGCTTTCTTTTATCTCGGCCAGTCTTATATGTTTGCCTATCGATTTACAGAGGCCGTGGAAGCACTTTACGAGTATAAAATCAGTGGCTTGGACGATGAGTTGATATCCAGGGCAGATCATCTGGTTACAATGTCGTATGCAGCATTGGAATTTATTAACCAACCCATTAAAGTTGATTTTTACAGGCTCGACAGTACTGTAAATACAGCAATGAACGATTTTAACCCGTTTGTGTCTGTAGAAGACGAAAAACTGTTTTTTACTTCAAACTACCGATATATTGATGAACTTGAGATAAACATCAATGATATATATACAGCCTCTGGCAAAGACGGAGAGTGGAAAGAAATTGAATTCTGGGAAGAAAATACTTACGAAAACGAAGAAACCGTTGGGATATCCAATAATGGAGACAATTTGATTATTTATTCCAATGGAGACTTCTCTACGCACGACCTGAGCCTTGTTGAAATAAAAAGGCGCGGCCTTGAGCGCAAGAAGAAAGGTTTTCCGGCCAATAAGATAAATACCCGGGATTTTGAGCATGGCGCCACAATTAATAACGAAGGTAATGTTATTTATTTTGCCAGCGATCGCCCGGGAGGCTTTGGAGGGCTCGATATTTACATGATAAAAAAAGATGAGGATGATAAATGGGGAGAACCGGAAAATCTTGGCGCAGTGGTCAATACAGAATACGATGAAAACTTCCCGGTATTTGCCCGCAATAGCAAAAACTTTTATTTCTCCTCAAACGGCCACCGGGGATTAGGAGGTTACGACCTTTTCGAGGCCATTTACAATCCGGAAAAAGAAGAATATGCACTTACAAGGAACTTAGGTGTTCCCGTTAACACGCCTTATGATGAGATGAGTATTTCCTGGGAAGAAGACGGGCGCGCAGGATACATGGCCAGAAACAGAAAAGAAGGTTTGGGTAAATTAGATATTTATCGTATCGAAATAACACCGGATACAAAAAACACAATCATTTCCGGGACGATAATGGTCGGAGAAGAAGGGAACTCTGTGCCCTATTCTGATGAGTTTAATAAAGTGTTTGTGACATTGTACGATAAATTCGGAAATATTTACGCACGTTATCCGGTTGAAGGAAATACTTTTTTTGCCAATATCCCGCCGGGCGAATACAAATTGGAGATTTACTTGGACGGATCCGATTTCAAATATACCGAAGATCTCAGGTTTATTGAGAGTGGCGAAGATCAGTTTCAGGATTCAAAATATTACATAAAACAATAATTTTTTTGTTTTTGATATGAAATAAAAGAATAAGGCTTTCGGGGATTAAAATATAAAGAAATGCTTGCAATAATATGAGCAAGCGTTGAAATGAAAACAGCAAGGATGTGGCAAAAAGGCAGCCAGAATTGAAAAGAAAATAAAATGAGACGATATCTGATCATAGCGTTTATTATATTTGGATTCAGCAAACTTCCGGCTCAGGATCCCCGAAAGGAAGGCGACAGTTTTTTCGATGAATTTAATTACAAAACAGCAATTGAATACTATGAAAAAGCCGTTAAAAAAGATTCCTCCGATGTTGACCTTCGGCACAATATGGCTATTTGTTACCTTAACTTAAATATCGACAGAAAAGTGGCCATACCACATCTCGAATGGGTAACCAAACAAAAAAAGTTCGATGAATATGCATGGTACGATCTCGCCCGTGCATATCATTTTAATCATCAGTTTGATAAAGCTATTGCTACTTACAAAAAGTATATTGCCGAAGGTAAAGATGATGAATTTTTGAAATTGGCAAAACTTGGCCAAAAACAATGTAAAAATGCCCAAAAACTAATCCATAAACCCATTGATGTAGATTTTTATCTGCTCAACGATTTAATCAATACAGAACACAACGAATATCAGCCTTACATCCCTGCTGATGAAAGCACGCTCGTTTTTACCTCCGATGAAAAATACGACAGCCGGTATAAAATTCATACAAACAATATTTATATCACCGAAAAAGAAGGAGCAGAGTGGGGGCGCCCCCGTAGAGTTGGAGTTGTTAACTCAACAGAAGATGAATTTGTATCGGGACTTGCAGCAAACGACAAATACCTTTTCATAAAATACCAGCGATACGAAGCCTTTGACGATATTTTTATAGCTGAAAAAGATGGCATACGAATAAGCAGACCGGAAAATCTTGGAGACCAAATAAATACCAGCAGTATTGAGAGCGGTGCAACTCTATCATATTCAGGCGACACGCTTATTTTTGCCTCAAATCGCGATGGCGGAAAAGGTGGCATGGACCTGTGGATGTCAATAAAACTACCCAATGGAAAGTGGGGAATACCCATCAACCTTGGAGAACCAATCAATACACCCTACGATGAAGATTTTCCACACATAATGCCCGATGGAAAAACCATGTTTTTTAGTTCAACCGGACATACAAGTATGGGTGGATACGATGTTTTTAAAACAAAACTTAGTAGTGATGGAAAATGGTCAAATCCGGTAAATTTCGGATACCCTGTAAATAATACATACGATAATTATACCATCGCTATGTCCGAAAATTACCGTTACGCTTATGTTTCTGATGTTAGAGAAGAGGGTAAAGGTGGTATGGATATTTACCGCGTTGTGTTTAATAATATTGGCGCCAATTTCTTTTTGCACAAAGCCACATTCGTTAATAACGAGAAACAGCCTGTAACTTTTGAACAAGAAGAGCTGCCACCTGTCGAAGTTTATGAAGCCGGAACTGAAGAACTGGTCGGGAAGTATAAATACAATACCCAAAAAAATGAATTCGTAATGGCACTCGCACCCGGAGAATATAACCTTAAAGTAGACATATCCGGATATCAACCTATTGATAGTAAGGTTATTGTGCCCGATCTGTTAGAAAATAAAATGTATAACATCAATATAGATTTACAACCAAAATAATATGCAATTAAACCTGACTAAACCACTTGTTTTCCTTGATCTTGAGACTACCGGAATTGATATTGTGAACGATCGGATTATTGAATTTTCTTTCATTAAAATTTTCCCGGACCAATCAGAAGAAACCTGGACACAACGAATTAACCCCGGAATACCAATCCCGCAGGCATCTACCGATATTCACGGCATAACCGATGCCGATGTAGCCGATAAACCGCTTTTTAAAGATGTAGCAAAAAAATTGGCTAAATTTATTGAAGGCTGCGATTTAGGCGGCTATAACTCAAATAAATTCGACATCCCCATGCTTGCCGAAGAGTTTGCGCGTGCCGATGTTGATATCGACCTGAAAAAAATGCGCCATATTGATGTGCAAACCATTTTTCACAAAATGGAGCAACGCACACTCGAGGCCGCATACCGCTTCTACTGCGAACAGGAACTGGATAACGCCCACAGTGCAGAAGCCGATACGCGCGCAACTTACGAAGTGCTAAAGGCACAATTGGATAAATATAACGGAACCGAGTTCAAAGATAAATCAGGCGGAATATCCAAACCCGTTGTTAACGATATCGGAAAACTGGCACAGTTCTCAGCCCAAAACCGAAATGTCGATTTTGCCGGACGCGTTATATACAATAACAAGGGCAAAGAAGTATTTAACTTTGGAAAATATAAAAATCAGGCAGTAGACGATGTTTTCGAAAAAGACCCGGGTTATTATTCATGGATATTGAACAGCGATTTTCCCCAGTATACAAAAAAAGTGCTGACTGCAATCAAATTACGTAAAATGATGAAGTAAGGAGCATTTCTGTAACCTATTGAAAACCATTATTTATGAAAATAATCGCCATAGGCCGAAATTATATCAACCATGCAAAAGAAATGAAAAGCGAAATACCCAAAGAGCCGGTATTTTTCATGAAACCCGAAACTGCCCTTTTGCAAAAGAATAACCCGTTTTATTATCCCGATTTTACAGAAAATCTGCATTATGAAGTTGAGCTTGTATTTAAAATAAACCGGGTAGGCAAGCATATCTCCAAAGAATTTGCCCATCGGTACTATAACGAAATCGCACTGGGCATAGACTTTACAGCACGCGATATTCAAAAAGATGCTAAAGAAAAAGGCCTGCCCTGGGAAAAAGCCAAAGCTTTTGACCACTCTGCTCCCATAAGCAAATTTTTTGATAAGTCGGAGTTTAAAACGTTAGCCGATTTGCAATTTTCACTATTGAAGAACGAAGAACTGGTGCAAAAAGGCAGTACAGCAGATATGATATTTCCCATTGATGAGCTTATTGCTTATGTGTCGAAATTTGTAACGTTGAAAATTGGCGACCTTATTTTTACCGGCACCCCGGAAGGCGTGGGGCCTGTTGCAAAGGGGGATGAACTTACTGGATTCCTCGATGGACAACCAGTACTTCAGGTACCTGTTCGATAATTAGTGCGTGTAAGAAAACTCCAATAATTGCATTTCGACGAGCTCAATGTATCACGTTATGTTCATTTTGAAAACAGTCGATTACTTCAGTAAACT
>CAYPSX010000019.1:14520-36699 GCA_964413185.1 uncultured Bacteroidales bacterium | reverse complement strand
TAGAAAATTTATAATTTTCGTCATTCTATGAGGATCCACGCGAAGCGGGACTCCGCAGAATAAGCAATCTTCGATTGCAATATTCTGCGAGAGTCCTCGCATTGCAAACGAAATTGAAAATTTCGGCAATTCGGGATTCGAGTCTCGTCCAGACCGCCCAAAAGACACAAGAGCTTCTGATTTTTTTCGGGAGCTCTTTTTTTTATGTAGCAACCCCCGGGGGTTGCGAGCTCCGAAGAATAGAAAATTTATAATTTTCGTCATTCTATGAGGATCCTCGCGAAACGGGAGTCCGTAGAGTAAAATGGATCAGTTGATAAAGTTGTGGACTAGTTTAAAAAAACTGTTTTTGTCTCATATATCTAAAATAAAGCTTAGGCTGTTTTAGTCTCATAAATGCAATAGCATAAACTTTTGAAGAAATAATAGAACGCTGATTTTACTGATAGTTTTTTGAAGAAGAATAAGAAAACTATATATTGGCTAAGGGCTACAGAGCTTTCTATAATTTTAAATATCTTCGATAGGCGGATAGTAGACGGATACTGCCCCGGATAATATTTAGCCTGCGTAGCCATTTTTGTAAAAAGTACAATCAGGTATCTCAGAATCAGCTAAAATCTGCGTATCAACGATATTTGGATTCAATTTTCAGGACAATGCATTGCAGCTCAATAAGTGAACACTCTATCCATCAACCAAATATTCAATTAATCAATCCGTTTAATCCGCGTTCTTTAAAAAAACATATAAACTAAAAGTCCACAACTATTTCAACTGATCCCATAAAATCTATGATTTTCGTAACTTTTCGAGACTCCACGATTTACGAATAAAATCAAAGATTTTAGTAAATCGGGATTCGAGTCCTGTCCTGCCTCCAAAACACAAGAGGCTGTCCATTTTTTTGACAGCTTTTTAAATTAGGTAAGTTCCGTTTAAATTTCTTTCCATTTATTTTCATGCTGCAAAAAATGAAACTTTTGAATTATACTGAAAACTTTTGAAACACGTAATCTTTTGTTAAATTTACAAACTATCATTTGAAATAAACCAACTAAAGCCCGGATTTAAAAACGCAAGTCAATTGATTGAATTCTATTGGCAAAATTTGAGTAGAACAATTAAAAATATGGCAAAAAAGAATAATGTAACCAAAGCATCTGGCAAGGCGAAGGCAGGTAAACAAAAAAGCATGGAAGAAACCCTTTGGGATTCGGCCAATAAGTTGCGCGGAAGTGTAGAACCTTCAGAATACAAGCATGTAGTGCTGGGATTGATATTCCTGAAATTTGCCAGCGATAAATTTGAAGCGCGCCGGAAAGAACTCATTGAGGAAGACAAAGAGCAGTTTCTGGAAATGAAGGAGTTCTACAATATGAAAAATGTGTTTTACCTGCCGGAAAAATCACGGTGGAGCTACATTATAAAAAATGCAAAACAGGACGATATTGCCTTAAAAATTGATACCGCGCTGCATTCCGTAGAGAAAAACAATCCACCGTTAAAAGGAGCGTTGCCCGACAATTACTTTTCGAGGCTCGGCCTGGAAGTAAGCAAACTGGCGGCATTGCTCGATACCATCAACAATATTGACACCCTTCGGGACAAAGAAACCGATGTGGTAGGCCGGGTATATGAGTATTTTCTCAAAAAATTCGCCATTGCAGAAGGCAAGGGCAAAGGAGAATTTTACACCCCAAAAAGCATTGTAAACCTCATTGCCGAGATGATTGAACCTTACCGGGGCACCATTTACGACCCGTGCTGTGGTTCGGGCGGTATGTTTGTACAGTCGGTTAAGTTTATTGAAAGCCACCATGGCAATAAAAAAGAGGTTTCCATCTACGGACAGGAGTATACCAACACCACCTACAAACTGGCCAAAATGAACCTGGCCATTCGTGGCATTAACGCCAATTTAGGCGAAATACCGGCCAACACTTTTACCAAAGACCAGCACCCCAACCTGAAAGCCGATTTCATTATGGCCAACCCGCCCTTTAACCAAAAAGGCTGGCGGGCTTCGGATGAATTGGTCGATGATCCCCGATGGGCAGGCTACGACATACCCCCGGTGAGCAATGCCAACTACGCCTGGATTCTCAACATGGTCGCTAAACTCTCTGACAATGGCATGGCCGGGTTTATCCTGGCCAATGGAGCACTTTCCGGCGGCGGTGAAGAGTATAAAATCCGCAAAAAGTTGATAGAAAACCATCTGGTGGAAGCTATTTTAATATTGCCCCAAAACATGTTTTATACGACCAATATTAGTGTAACAGTATGGGTGTTAAACAAAAACAAAAAGCAACGAAAGGTAAAAATTGGAGAAAGGCAATGGGACTATCGCAACAGGGAAAATGAGGTGCTTTTTTTGGATTTGCGTGAGAAAGGCATTCCGTTTGAGAAAAAATTCATCCAATTCAGCGAAGATGAAATAAAAGAAATTGCCAACACACTTCACAACTGGCAACAGGAAGACCATAAACAGCACTATGAAAATATTCCTGAATTTTGCTATGCTGCCAGTCTGGAGGAAATCCGCAAAAAAGACTATTCCCTGGTACCCAGCAAATACATTGAGTTTGTAAACCGTGACGAGAATATTGACTTTGATGATAAAATGAAAAACTTGCAAAAAGAATTTTCAGAATTATTACAACAAGAAGAGCACTCGAAGCAAGAACTGTTAAACGTTTTTAAAGAGTTGGGGTACGAGATAGAACTTTAAAATGGGCGAATTCGAGCACTTTAAATTTTAAATATGGCATAATTGCCACAATTAAAAATGAAAAATGAAAGGGAATAAAAAAATAAATGTACAAGGTAGCGAAATAACTGTTTTTAAAAGCGAAGAGCAAGACTATATATCATTAACCGATATTGCCAAACACAAAACCGATGACACAAGTGCAGTTATTGCCAATTGGATGCGAAACCGCAATACCCTTGAGTTTATAGGTCTTTGGGAAACCTTGTATAATCCGGATTTTAAACCCCTCGAATTCGAGGGGTTTAGAAACCAGGCCGGATTAAATGCGTTTACGCTTTCCCCTCAAAAATGGGTAAATAAAACCAATGCAATAGGTTTTTTTGTAAAACCGGGCAGGTATGGCGGTACCTACGCTCACAAAGACATTGCTTTTAAATTTGCCAGCTGGATTTCTATCGAATTTGAGCTTTATATGGTAAAAGAATTCCAAAGGCTAAAAGAAGAGGAACAAAAACAACTGGGTTGGACGGCAAGACGTGAGTTGACAAAAATAAATTATCGCATACACACCCATGCCATTAAAGAAAACCTGATTCCCGAAAACCTTACCCCACAACAAATAAACTATGTGTATGCCAACGAAGCGGATGTATTGAACATGGCACTATTCGGCAAAACTGCCAAACAATGGCGAGATGAAAATCCTGACAAAAAAGTAAACATGCGCGATTATGCCAATGTATCGCAACTGGTTTGCCTCGCCAATTTAGAAAATCTGAATGCCGTTTTTATAAATGAAGGGCTAAAGCAGCCTGTCCGACTGGAAAAACTAAACCAAATTGCCATTGGGCAGATGAAAATTCTTCTGGAAGAACACACAAACCGTACATTAACCCGAAAAACAGGGAATGATGAGTAACTATAAACCCATTGGAGATTACATAAAGCCCCTCAAAAACAAGAACTCAGATTTAAAAGCATCGGAGTTATTTGGTATTAACATTGACAAATATTTCATGCCATCAGTTGCTAATGTTGTGGGAACAGATTTGACAAGGTATAAAGTAGTAGAAAAAAGACAATTTGCCTGCAATAGAATGCATGTAGGGCGTGATTATAGAATTCCAATTGCACTTTCAGACAGAGAGGAACCATTTATAGTTTCACCAGCTTATGATGTGTTTGAAATAATTGACATTAATATTTTAGACCCTGATTATTTAATGATGTGGTTTTCTCGCAGAGAATTTGATAGAAATGCTTGGTTTTTCACAGATGCAGATGTGCGCGGTGGATTGGCATGGGATGCCTTTTGTAACATGAAACTCCCCGTCCCCACCATCGAAAAGCAGCGTGCCATTGTAGCCGAGTACAACACCGTTAAAAACCGCATAGCCCTGAACAACCAACTCATTCAAAAACTGGAAGAAACCGCACAGGCCATTTATAAGCAGTGGTTTGTGGATTTTGAATTTCCTGATGAAAACGGAAACCCACCTGCCCTGAGCGGAGCCGAAGGGTATAAAAGCTCCGGCGGCAAAATGGTTTGGAATGAGGAGCTGGAGAAGGAGATTCCGGAGGGGTGGGAATACGAGGAAATAATGAATCATTGCCAGGTTACATCAAGTAAGCGTATTTTTGAATCAGAATATCAAACTTTGGGAGTACCTTTTTATAGAGCTGGCGAAATAAAGCAAAAAAAAGAGGGTAAAATAATTACAGATGCATTATTTATTTCTGAAAAAAGATTTGAAGAAGTAAAGGCAAAGTTTGGTAGCCCACAATACGGTGATATTTTACTTACTGCCGTTGGTTCATTACTAGGAGTAAGTTATTTAGTTGATGAAAGCAATTTCTATTTTAAAGATGGGAATGTTGTTTGGTTTAAAGCCTTTGAAAAGGTAGGTGTAAATCTGTTAGTGTATGGTTTTCTTCAAAGTCTAGACTTTATTGACTTTCTCGATGAAATTAAAATAGGTTCCGGTCAGTCTGCAATAACAATCAAATCAATAAATGAAAAGAAACTGCTTTTTCCTGATAAAAATCTTTTAAAAGAATATAAAAGTATAATGGAAAGTGTATATACTGGTATTTCTATTAAAAAGAAGCAGAATATTAAATTGATTAATTTCTCAAATCTACTTTTATCTAAAATAGCAACAATAGAAAACTAAATATTGAAACCTATGTTCCAGAAAATTGATATAGAAAAATTTGGATTGTTTAATGATTTTCAATGGACAAAATACATAGATGAAAATTTGTTCAATAAGATAAATATTATTTATGGTAGAAATTACTCTGGTAAAACAACGTTATCAAGAATATTTGAAAGTATAAACAAGGGGATTTTACCAGAAAAATATAGAAATGGAATCTTTACCTTAACTGATAACGAAGGAGTTGAGGTGTCAAATTCAGATTTATCCACTAATTATAAAATAAGAGTTTACAATAGCGATTTTATCAAGGATAATTTAAGTTGGTTAATTGATGATGAAAACGGTGAGATTAAACCTTTTACACTTCTTGGTTCTGGAAATGTTACAGCACAAAAAAGAATCGATAAGATTGAAGTTATTTTAGGTAGTGTAGAGAAAGAAACGGGTTTATATTATAAAAAAGAAGAAAAAAGAATAGAGAAAGAAACCTCAAAATTGGAAGAAAAAAGAAAAGTGAATATTTTTCAGGATAAATTAAAAACTCAAGCCAATCAAGTCATAAAAAAAGATAAGTATTGTGTAAAACAGGGTCAAAATTATAATATTAGTAATATTCAAAGGGAAATTAAAGATATCAAAAACTCATCTAATTCATTCTTGTTATCTGATGAAGAAAAAGAAAAACATAAAAACATAATAGATGAAGTTGAAAAAACTACATTAATATCAATAAATGCTACTAAGCCGAAATTAAATCAATTTGTAGAAGAAACTAAAGCGTTAATTAGCAAGCGAATTACTGTTACAGATACTATTAAGGAGCTTTTAGAGGATAGTTTATTGCAGAACTGGGTTGAAAAAGGAATTGAATATCACAGAAATAAACATAATAAATGTGCTTTTTGTGGCAATGAAATTGATCCTGATAGATGGAAAGAGCTTGATGCTCATTTCAGTAGAGAATCAGAAGAGTTAAAACAATTAATAGAAGCTAAGATTAGCACAATTGAAGGTGCAAAAAATCAAATAGGTAGCTACTTGGAGGATCACAAAATCATAAAAGATAATTTCTATACAGTTTTTCATTCGAAATTTGATGACCTTTTCAGCAAGTGGGAAGACATTATTGCTGAATATATTGAAGTTGCAGATGTTTTGATTGAAAAATTAAACGAGCGGTACACTGATATATTTAAACCTAAGCCACTTAGTTCCGAACAAGAGACTTTATTAAGTAAAAGCAATGAGATTGCAAATAATATTGCTGGAATTCTTGATCAGTTTAAACTTCTTTCAATGGAAAACAAAACTAAATCCGGCACATTATCAGACGATAAAGACAATTCTCGGAAATTATTAAGATATTCACTCATTGAGAATTTTTTGAAAACAATCGATTATGATTTTTTGACAAACGAAGTGGTTAAGGCATCAGTATTGTTAAAAACCAAAGAAACTGAATTGAAAAACATTAATAAAGAAATAGGAAAACTAGAAGAAGAGAAAAAACAAAAAGAGCTCGAGCTAAATGATGAAGGGGAGGCCGCTAAAAAGGTTAATAATCATCTAAAGAATTTTTTCGGTCATGACGGTTTAACTCTGAAGCCAGAGACTATTCATGATGAAAACCCAAGAACGGGTTTTGTTATTATGCGCGGAGATGAAAAAGCATTTAATCTAAGCGAAGGAGAATGCAGTTTAATTTCTTTTTGCTATTTTATAGCAAAAATGGAAGATGAGCTGAACTCTACTGATAATAAGAACTTAATTATTTACATTGACGATCCTATTTCAAGTTTAGATAACAACCATATATTTTTTATGTTTAGTCTTATTGATAGCGTAATAGTGAAAAATCAAAATTATAGACAGGTATTTATTTCTACTCATAATCTAGAGTTTTTAAAATACCTCAAGAGATTAACATTTCCACATATTGGTAATGTCAAACAGGTTAGTCACTTTATAATTGAAAAGCAAAAAAAAGACACTGATGCTCGGGCTATTTTAAAGAATATGCCATCTTATTTAAAAGATTACGTTACAGAATATAATTTCCTTTTTAAGGAAATATATACCATGGCTAAAACATTCAACAAAGGTTGTAAAGCAAAATGCTACGAAAATCAGTTTACGCACCTATATAATTTGCCAAATAATATGAGGAAATTTTTAGAATCTTATTTATTCTATCGTTTTCCAAACACTGAAAGTCCTCTTAAAAATTTACCACTGCTTTTTGATGATCATGTGCCTGTTCTTGTTAATAGAGTAGTTAATGAATTTTCACATTTGTCGTGGGGTGAGCGAGGCACGTTAGTAATGGATGTCCAAGAAGCAGAAGCAGTTGCAAAAGAAATTTTAAAAGCAATTAAAAAGAAAGATAGTGGTCATTTTAATGCATTATGCGAAAGTGTAAAAGTTGAAAAAGAAATTGATTTGAATTAGCCAGGAATAAAAGCTCCATGTGGGATGTGGTACCTTTGCAAAGCGTATGCTCTTGAGCAAGCTTTGCAAAGGTACCACATCCTAACCAGAAGTTCAAATAAACTTATAAACACGATGTTAACTTGAGCGGTGAGAATTTAGCAATAGAATTAGAAAAAGTGTAATGGAAAAGAATAAGTCTCCTCATTTCGTCGCAAAAATCGCCAACATTCGCGACAAAAATTTCACAAATATTTACTAAATATGTGAAAAAAACGTTAGGGTTCGAGCCAATGGAAAGTGTTGGTTATTAAATTGGTAAAGACAATGCAACACAGGAAGAACTGAATAAAATATATGAGGCGCTTAAAAAGGAAGAACAAAAAAATATAAAACACGACATTGCCCTGGCTCCGCAATGGATAAAGGAAATTATGAAAAAAAGTATTGCATGAAACACAGAATATGAATTTTTTAAGTATGAATACTGTAAATCAATACGATTGCGCAAAATTTGCACACCTGCATGACTTATGCAATCGTGCAAAATGAATGCAGGTATCATGTAAAAATGAAGATTAAATGACAAAATATGGCCGAAACCAATCGCATAGAATATAAAGAGAAGCTTACCAAAGACCTGGATCTGGAAAAAGAGGTGGTTGCATTCCTGAACTACCGTGAAGGAGGTGTAATTTATATTGGTATCGATAAAAAAGGGAACACTTCTGGTTTAAATGATGTCGATGGTGATATGCTGAAAATTAAAGACCGCATCAAGAACAACATTGCCCCCTCTGCTATGGGTTTGTTTGATGTGTTAGCAGAAGAAAAGGCAAGTAAGAAGATTATCAAGATTATTGTTGGCAGTGGCAGCGAAAAGCCATATTTCAAAAAGAAATTCGGCATGACCGAAAAAGGTTGTTTTATACGCTTAGGAAAAGCAGCCGAACCCATGCCCCAACAACTGATCGACAAGTTGTTTTCCAGCCGGACACGCAATTCCATTGGCAAAATTAAAGCACACCGTCAGGATTTGACTTTTGAACAATTGAGTATTTATTACCAATCAAAAAAGAGATCACTCAATAAGCAGTTCAAAAAAAATCTGGAATTAAAAACCGAAGATGGCGACCTCAATTACGCAGCATACCTTTTAGCCGATGAAAATAATGTTTCTATCAAAGTGGCCAAGTACAGCGGCGAAAGCCGTGTCAACCTGATAGAGAATAATGAGTATGGTTACTGTTCCCTCATTAAGGCCACCAAAAGCGTATTGGACAAAATTGATTTGGAAAACCGTACAGCTAC
The DNA here is from genome assembly GCA_964413185.1 of uncultured Bacteroidales bacterium. Classification (GTDB taxonomy): domain Bacteria; phylum Bacteroidota; class Bacteroidia; order Bacteroidales; family Salinivirgaceae; genus Salinivirga. The sequence goes on along the minus strand of CAYPSX010000019.1, from coordinate 28,083 downwards.
GAAAATCACCTCAAAAGAACGTGAAGATCAAAGATTGTGGAGCCCTATTGCATTGCGTGAAGCTATTATTAATGCTTTTGTGCATAACGATTACACCCGTGAAATCCCACCCAAGTTTGAAATTTTTTCCAACCGCATTGAGATAACTTCTGCCGGCCCTCTTCCTGAAGGCTTAAGTGAAACTGAATTCTTTGAGGGCTACTCCATTCCCCGAAACAAAGAATTAATGCGTATTTATAAAGACCTGGAATTAGTAGAACAACTTGGTTCCGGTATTCCCCGAATATTGGAGCACTATGGTAAAGCGTGTTTCCTTTTTTCGGAAAACTTTGTGCGCATGGTGTTTCCTGCTGTTGAGCAAGTTACCGGGCAAGTTACCAAGCAAGATGGGTTGGTAAAAGAGTTGGTAAAAGGGTTGGTAAAAGAGTTGGTAAAAGAACTCACAGAAAGCCAGGTTCAAATATTGAATATGATTGAGGCCAATAATAGCATTACCAAAAAAGAGATGGCAGAGCGTATCGGAATTAGCACAACTGCAATAGACAAACATATCAGTAAGCTGAAGAAAATGAACATAATTGAACGTGTGGGAGGCAGAAAGGAAGGGTACTGGAAAATTATAGATCAAAGCCAATGAAATTCACGGAAGCCAAATTAGAACTGGTATTTATTGAAAAGCTTACAGCGCAAGGCTTTTCCTATGTGCCCGGCGAAAGCATTGAGCGTTCTACAGACGAGGTGCTTATTGAAGCAGACCTCAGGCCGTTCCTGCTTCAAAAATACGAGGCCGAGAACCTGACCAATGAGGAAGTAGACCAAATTGTACTCAAGCTGAAAAGCTTTGCTACTTCAGATTTGTATGAGAGCAATAACGCCATTATGCGGCTTATTTCCGATGGTTTCATTCTCAAACGTGAAGACTACCACGAAAAAGACCTTTACATTCAACTGATCGACTATTCAGGGTTGTCGGCTTTCCGCGAACCCGACACCGATCAACTAACTCATGTGGCCGCTGAGCCTGACGTGCAATACGGCGAAGACCAAAATATTTACAAATTTGTCAACCAATTTGAAATCATCGGCTACGAAAAGCGCATTCCCGACGGCATTTTGTATATCAACGGGTTGCCCCTGGTGGTGTTCGAGTTTAAAACAGCCATTCGTGAAGAGACCACCATTTTCGATGCCTTCACCCAATTGACAACCCGCTACAAAAGAGATATCCCCGAGCTTTTCAAATACAATGCATTTTGCATAATCAGCGATGGCGTAAACAACAAAGCCGGCTCATTCTTTGCCCCATACGAATTTTTCTATGCCTGGCGCAAAATTGAAGGCATGACCAGTGAAGTGGACGGCATAAATTCTCTGGATACGCTAATTCATGGCATGATGGATAAAAACCGGTTGCGGGATATTATTCGCAACTTCATTTTCATGCCCGACTCTTCCAAACATGAACAAAAAATCTTGTGCCGTTATCCGCAATATTACGGTGCAAAGAAGCTCTACGAAAACATCATTCAGCACCAAAAACCCGATGGCGATGGTAAAGGCGGTACGTACTTCGGTGCTACCGGCAGCGGAAAAAGTTTTACCATGCTGTTCCTTACCCGGCTTTTAATGCGAAGTAAATTGCTTTCCAATCCTACCATCGTGCTCATCACCGATCGCACCGACCTTGATGATCAACTGGCAGAACAGTTTACCAATGCCAAAGAGTTTATTGGCGACAATCATGTAATCAGCGTGGAAACCCGGGAAGAGCTGAGAAAAGAACTGCAAAACATCAAAAGCGGTGGTGTGTTTTTAACCACCATCCATAAGTTTACCGAAGATACCGACCTCCTTACCAACAGAAACAATGTAATTTGCATCTCGGATGAAGCCCACCGCAGTCAAATCAACTTAGATCAAAAAGTGCGGGTAACGGCCAATGGCGTAACCAAAAGTTTCGGCTTTGCCAAATACCTGCACGATTCGCTGCCCAATGCAACTTATGTAGGCTTTACCGGAACGCCAATTGATGCCACATTAGATGTTTTCGGGGAAGTGGTAGATGCCTACACCATGACCGAATCTGTAAAAGACGAAATTACGGTTCGCATTGTATATGAAGGCCGGGCAGCCAAAGTATCACTAAAAAACAGTGAGCTCCAAAAAATTGATTATTATTACAGCCGTTGCGCCGAAGAAGGCACCAACGATTATCAAATTGAGGAGAGCAAAAAAGCCGTCACCAGTATGAATGTGATCCTGGGTGACCCTGACCGGTTAAAAGCCCTGGCAGAAGATTTTGTGCAGCATTATGAGCAACGAATGAGCGAAAAAGCCACCGTAAAAGGCAAAGCCATGTTCGTGTGCAGCAGCCGGCCAATAGCCTGGGCGTTTTATAAGAATGTGGTTGCACTCCGGCCCGAATGGAATGAGTTGCGTACCGCAGAGCCCGGAGCCGACCTTACACAAAAAGAGCAGCGGGAAATCAAGCCCATAGAGTACATAAAAATGGTCATGACACGTGGAAAGGACGACCCGCCCGAATTATACGAAATGCTCGGCTCAAAAGAGCACCGCAAAGAGTTGGACAGGCAGTTTAAAAATGCGAAGTCCAACTTCAAAATAGCCATTGTAGTAGACATGTGGCTCACCGGTTTTGATGTTCCGTTTTTAGACACCATTTACATCGATAAACCCATTAAACGGCACAACCTGATTCAGACTATTTCGCGTGTTAACCGCAAGTTTCACGGGAAAGAAAAAGGGTTGGTAGTAGATTACATAGGCATCAAAAAGCAGATGAACCTTGCCCTCGCTCACTACAACAAAACAGACAGTAAAAACTTCGAAGATATTGAGCAATCGGTAGTCGTGGTGAAGGATCACCTGGACATGCTAGGGCGCATTTTCCATAAATTCGATAGTGCGAAATATTTCCACGGCACTCCGGTAGAGCAACTGAATACCCTGAACATGGCCGCAGAATTCGTGCAAATGACCCACGAACTGGAAAAACGGTTTATGTTTTTGGTAAAAAGGATGAAAGCAGCTTATGATATTTGCGTGGCCAGTGAAAAATTCACGCAGGAAGAACGCAACCGCATTCATTTTTACCTGGCTGTACGCTCCATTGTGTTCAAACTCACCAAAGGCAGCGCACCCGACACGGCACAAATGAACAAGAAAGTGCGGGAAATGATTAAAGATGCCCTTTCAAGCGATGGCGTGGAAGAAATTTTCAAGCTGAACGATGACAAAAACGCTGAAACAGACCTTTTCGATGAAGAGTACCTGGCCAAAATTGACAAAATAAAGCTACCCAATACCAAAATAAAATTACTGCAGCAGCTTTTGGCAAAAGCCATTGAAGAGTTCAAAAAAACAAACCGGGCCAAAGGCATTGATTTTTCCCAACAAATGCAAAAGCTGGTCGAAAAATACAATGAACGCAAAGAGAGTGATGTACTGCGAAGTGAAGTACTGGAAGATTTTACAGACGAAATAATTGATTTGTACCACGCCCTGAAAAAAGAGAAGGAAAGTTTTAACGAATTGGGAATCGACTTCGAAGAGAAAGCATTTTACGATATACTCAAATCATTAACAGTAAAATATGACTTTGAGTACCCCGATGAAAAACTCATACAACTTGCCAGGGAAGTAAAAAAAGTAGTAGATGATAAAGCCAAATACACCGACTGGAGCAAACGGGATGATATAAAAGCCGAACTCAAAGCCGACCTGATCATCCTTTTGGCCAAACACAACTACCCGCCAATAGACCGGGATGAAGTGTACAAAGAGATATTCGAACAAGCTGAGAATTTTAAGATGAATAGGAAATAAACTTAAAGTTATGGATTTTGAAAAAAAAGTACTTGAAACATTTGAGAAGTATTACAATTACTGCAAACGTAGTCAATGGCTTAGACATAGAGAAGCGTATAAATTCCGTTTCGGCAGATGGATTGATGATAATATTGATTTTTCAAAGCAATCAGATGAAGAAGTATTAAATAAATGCATTAAATCACAAGAAGTTAAGTACGATGGAAAAGAAATAGGGGTTAACTTTCTTAATAACAGCTATCGTTTTAATGATGAAATTATCACTTTAAAGGACATTAAACTTCTAAGAAAGCTAAATGATGATGCTGACATTGAAATTGATATTTCTGATAGCCCCATGTCCTATCCAAATTTAACATGTTGGGCTGGCTCAATTATTAAAAATGGATATTGGGTAATAGCGGCAAAAGAGTTGTATAAATCAATTGCATATTTATTAAACGATAAAGATTACCCCAAATCGGGAATTGCGGCATTTAAATATGGGAATAAAAATATTCAGCATATTTATGATGTTTTAAGACAAAATCTAAACGATCATATTCATGAATTAATAGGTATGATATTTCCTCAATCTGAAATTAGGGAAGTTGATATTAGATGGTTATTACAAGATTTTTTATTGTTTATCGAAAAAAGAATTCTGACTATGAATAGAAATTATTACTGGGTATGTCAAGGTGCTAATTACGAAGAAGAGAAAAAGGCAGGTATAATTAAGGCAAGAAAAGATGCAACGATATACTACCATAAATTATTAAAAGAGTTATTAGAAGGGGATGTTTTATTGAGCTATACTGGCAAAAAAGTATCTGATTTACTTAAAGTTCAGAATGAGTTTATCGAAAAAGACAATTTAGTAATTGTTGGAGTAAAATACTTTGGACTAAAAAAACCTTTAGATATAGATGAAGTTAAGAAGAAGCTTGTAGGTAATAAAGTTATGTCTCTAGATCAAGGCCCATTTGATAAAAATGGTGGAATTAAGCAAGGATATTTATTTAAATTTACAGAAGAAGCTTTTAAATCCCTCATTGATCCTGAAGAGCAAAACTTATTTGATGCTATGAATGTTGAATCCGGTGTAAGTAAAATGGATGGCGAAATTAAAAATGGAACCTTAAATAATGCCAAAAATCAGATACTTTATGGTCCTCCTGGTACAGGAAAAACATATTATCTTAAAGATCACTTTTTTCCAATATTTACTGACTATCAATCCATTAAAACAAGGGGAGAATTTGCTGATGAGATTGTCGGTAATTTAACATGGTGGGAAACCATTGCTCTTGTACTTCTTGATTTGGGAAAAGCTAAGGTTAATGATATTACTGCACATGAACTAATGGCAGCCAAAATTAGAAATTCAAATGCAAAACATCCTAAAAACAGCATTTGGCTATGGTTGCAGCGCCATACTCACCCTGACAGCGAAACGGTTAAGTTAGCCAAACGTGATGAACCTTATATTTTTGATAAGACTGAAAATTCCATATGGGAAATTAACAAACAAGTTGTAGAGAAAGAATTACCCGAACTAATAGATGTCCTTGATAAATTTAAAAAATATCGATCAGAGACTAAGGAGGAAAAACGCTATAGGTTTACTACTTTCCATCAATCATTTACATATGAGGATTTCATTGAAGGTATAAAGCCAGACCTACAAGAATCTGAAGACTCTGTCGATACTGATATACGCTATCATATTGAAGATGGGATATTTTATAAATGTTGTAATAGGGCTGTGCAACTTGCAAAATATGATAGTCTTCAGCATTGTATAAATGACAGTAAAGAAAATCAATCAAAAGCATTTGAAAATGCACCACCATTTGCATTGTTTATTGATGAAATAAACCGAGGTAATATAGCTTCTATTTTTGGTGAACTTATCACATTAATTGAAGAAGATAAGAGGATCACAGAACAATCCTTAGTTGTTGAATTGCCATATTCAAAAAGGAAGTTTGCAGTACCACCCAACCTCCATATAATTGGAACAATGAACACGGCTGATCGTAGTGTTGAGGCTTTGGATACTGCTTTACGAAGAAGGTTTTCATTTAAAGAGATGGTGCCGAGTTCAGAAGTAATAAAGAAATATTACGAAGATAATACTAACGTTGATGGAATTAATCTGGTCGATGTATTCGAAAAGATCAACGAAAGAATAGAAATATTATTAGATAAAGACCATATGATTGGTCATAGCTACTTTCTTGGCATAAAAGGAATCGAAGACTTCCAAATTATGTTCAAGGATAAAATTATTCCCCTTCTACAAGAATACTTTTTTGGAGACTTTGGAAAAATAGGTCTGGTTTTAGGCGATGGTTTTATTGAAAAGGTTAAAAATAAAAATGATGCATTTGCTAAAATAAATGGTTATGAACCAGGAATTTATTTGGAGAAAGAAATATTCAGGGTGAGAAACATCGATAAAATTGAAGATTTTTCAAAAGCAATTCAAACACTTTTAGGAAAAGTTGAGCAGTAAAGAGCCACATATCAAGATATTTGAACACGAATTGCTTACGCTGAGCAGCTCTCCGTATAAGCTGTGCCCGGATCAACTAAAGGCTTTACAAACTTTTCATGGTTCAAAAGAATGCCCCTGGTTCTCACTAGTTAATCGTGGCGTTAAGTTCAATCATCACGTTGGGGTAATTCAAGTCGGAAGCACATTGATAGAGGTTCTTCCCAAAACAGATGGCGTTGAAGGAGAAGAAAAATGGCAAAAGCTATTAATTGACATGTTGATGGCGGTCGGTGTTTTTAATATCCACGCACCGAGTTTCAGTCAATTAAGACTAAAGCATAACTCTATTTTGGAGCTGTATTTCCAACTCTTCCTTTCGGAAGTACAGTATCTAATCAACAAAGGCTTAATCCGCAAGTATCGGCTTGTCTGTGAAAATCAAACAGCTTTAAAAGGCAGTTTGCAGTTTAGTAAGCAAATACAAAAAAACCTTGTCCATAAAGAACGCTTTTTTGTTAAGCATTCATCATATGACCGCCACCATTTAATTCATGAAATCTTATACAAAACGTTAATGCTCTTATATCGAATTAATACACAGCCGACATTAAGCAGTCAGATTGGATCTATTTTATTAGATTTTCCGGAAATGGATGATGTAAGGGTTGATGATAATCTATTTGACCGGATTCAATTCGACCGTAAAACAAGCGTTTACAAAACAGCATTAGAAATTGCCCGTTTATTACTCTTGAATTATCACCCGGATATTCAGACTGGGCAAAACCATGTATTAGCCCTAATGTTTGACATGAACTTACTTTGGGAACGTTTTGTATTTGAAAGTGCAAGAAAGCACCTGGGAAACTGTCGTGTTAGAGACCAGCAATCCAAAAACTTCTGGAAATCAGAAAAGGGATCAATTGCAAGCATTCGCCCTGATATTTTAATTGAGTATGCTAACGGAAAAAACATCATTCTGGATACAAAATGGAAAAACCTAAATGGACACTCCCCATCTGTCAACGATTTACGTCAAATGTTTGTATATCAACAATATTTCAATGCAGAACGAATTACTTTAGTTTATCCCGGAAAAACATCAAATAGTTCGGGGCGCTATTATGAAATTGAACAAGATAAAGTTGGAAATAAGCAATGCGGAGTAATACAAATTCCGGCAAATTCAGATATTAGAGCATGGCAAAAAGAGATTGCCTCAATAATAATTAAAACTATGTGAAAATGATTGATTATTTACATGAATTATGGCAAGTGATTTATCCTGGTATACTTTCTTCCGTTCTTATTATATTCGCTGGATTCCTTTGTCAACAGTTTAGATATTGGCGAAAAATAAGAATTCCCTTTCATAATAAATGTTTTCATGTATCTGTAAAAAGATACCCAAATGAAATAAAGCACATTGTTCAATGTAAAACAAGGAGAAACAGAATATCTTTTTACAGCATTGATAAAAAAGACAATGGCGATCAACTGGAAGGCGAATTTATTATAAATCTACTTAACTTGAGATTTGGCTACGGATACCATAATCACACAGCATTTGATGGATTTGCCTTTACAAATGTGATCATTCAGAATAAAAACACCTTGTTTGTAGAATCACCCTACATAGGCACATATAAAGACGCTGGAATAATTCACGGGAGAAGGCATGAACATGCTTTTGTGTGGATGAAAGTAAAGTGCACTTAAAATTCGCGAAGAACCTGATTTCAGATCCCTGCAGTAGCTTCATTCGGCATTGGCGCCTCAGGCACTCATTTCAGCCACTTCGGGAACCCGTGCAAGGATGGTTCAATCATTCACTTCATAAATTGCGCTCATTCCATTCATTCAACAACCTTGTTTCTTTTGGCCATCCAGAATTTTCCATACAATACACATAAAAATGGTTCAAAATTTGCTGGTTGGTTTACAAAACTGTAAATTTACACAAATCTGTAAACCTATTATAATGAAAAAATTGTTTGGTAAGCGATTAAAAAGCGCCCGCACCCTGGCCGGCTTATCTATGGAGCAATTGGCCGGGACAATGGGCAATATCGTTTCTAAAAATGCCATTTCCAAATATGAAAAAGGGCTCATGTTGCCCAATGGTAAAGTTTTGATTGTTTTAGCTAAGGCATTAAATGTAAAGACCGATTATTTTTTCAAACCTTTTACCGTAGAAATTGAAAAAGTTGAGTTCCGCAGAAAGAAAAAACTACCGGTAAAAAAAGTAAATGCCATTAAACAATCTGTTTCAGATATCGTGGAACGTTATCTTGAGGTAGAACAATTTCTGAATATTAAATCCGACTTTCAAATGCCGGTTGAAAAGTTATCTATTAAAAGTGGAACCGATGTTGAAAAAGCCGCTCTAAATGTACGCTCTGCATGGAAACTGGGCATAAATGCCCTTCCCAATATTATCGACCTCCTGGAGGATAATGAGATTAAAGTAATTGAGATCGATGCACCGGAAGAATTCGATGGCTTTTCCGGTTGGGCAAATGAATCCATTCCGATTATTGTAATCAACAAAAATTATAAAGCTGAGCGCAAACGGCTAACTGCTTTGCATGAATTGGGCCATTTGGTTTTAAACCTTGAGCCCGGCATTTCAGAAAAAGAGAAAGAAAAGATGTGCTTTAGGTTTGCCGGAGCCATGCTGATACCCGAACCAACTTTTAGAAGTGAAATTGGAAATCAAAGATCACATTTTTCGCTGCCTGAATTAATTGCTGTAAAAGAATCTTACGGAATATCCATTCAGGCCATTGTAGCGCGTGCCCGCGATCTTCAAATCATAAGCGAATCACAATACATTCAATTTCAAAAGTGGATCACAATTAACCGGAACAGGAAGGAGCAAGGTTTGGGAAGCTATCAGGGGAATGAACAATCATATCGCTTCAAGCAATTAATTTACCGGGCTGCAGCCGAGGAAGTCATTTCATTGAGTAAAGCCGCCAACCTATCAAACCAAAAGTTAGCTGAATTTCGAAAATATTTTGTCGCTTTGGGTTTTCGATAATATGGTAAAACATAACACAATTTCTGGTGAACGAGCAGCATCAAAACTGGAAGAGTTATGTACGAAAGTCAACCCAAAGCTTGGGTTACCAAAAAAAGAATGTGCCAAGCGGTATAAAGCCTGGTTGCACTAAAAAACTCCTCCTCCATCCCTCCAGTAGCCTCATTCGGCATTGGCGCCTCAAGCACTCATTTCAGCCACTTCGGGAACCCGTGCAAGGATGGTTCAATCATTCACTTCATAAATTGCGCTCATTCATTCACCAACCTTGGTTAAAACAAAAAATCAATAAATATTTCTTTGTTTTGAATTTTTTACAAAATGATAATAGTATTTATGTTAATAATGATAATCAATTGTTTTGTAATGCAACTTAACCGAAGCGTTCCCTCTCCTCAAAAAAAAAGTGTGTCAGGCTAAGATGAATAACCGGGGCAGAGCTTTGCGGGCTTTTGAAGCGTGTCCAATTATCGTCGTAAGAAAATAAGGATGATGGGAGTCAAGCAGAATGAACGCGCATAAGCTAAAACGCAAATGCGGCATTGCGCTCGAAAATTCTTGCTGTCAATAAGCGCATTCTGAGCTAAGGTACTTACCTTTGCGGGAAATCATTTTCCGTGTTATGAACTTACAACTATTCGGCATCATCGGAAAGCCTGTTTTGCACAGTTTGAGCCCGCGTATGTGGAATGCCGCATTCCGGGAGCTGAAAATAAATGCAAAGTATTTATATGTGCCGGTCGATTCGGCGAATGAAGGCATTGAGGTTATGAAGCGCGTCGGGTTAGCTGGAATTAATGTTACAGCTCCGTTCAAAGAAGACATCCTTGCTCAGGTTGATGAGCTTTCTGGCACAGCAAACAGAATTGGAGCCGTAAATACAATCGCCAATAAAAATGGTCGTTTATGGGCAACCAATACAGATTATAATGGTATTACAGAAGTTGTAAGATCCCTTTCGTTATCATCAAAAAAAGCACTGGTTTTGGGTACAGGCGGCGCAGCCAGAGCCGTGATGTATGTGCTGGAAGATATGGACTTCCGGGTTATTTTGATTGGTCGGAACAAGGAAAAGTTGCAGGCTTTTCAGCAGGAATTCAACTGCGATACAGCAGATTTTACTCATTTTAAAAAGCTTCTGAATGATTGCTCATTCATCGTTTCTACATTGCCGGAACCAACAGAATATTTGAACAGGAGCACGCTCACATCCAACCATATTTTATTCGATGCAAATTATAAAAATGATGCGTTGGATAAGTTATCAAAGCAAATTGGTTTTTCGTATGTTAGCGGATTGGAATGGCTTGTGCGTCAGGCTAAACCTGCATTTAGTTTATTGTCGGGCAGGGATGTTTCAGCAGAAAGTTTGAAGTCGTATTTGCAGGTTGCGCAACCCGAAAATTCAACTTCTATAGCCTTAATTGGTCTGGCCGGAGTCGGGAAAAGTACCGTGGGCCGGACGCTTGCGCAAGCATTAAACTATTCTTTTGTTGATATTGATGAGGAGGTTGAAAAGGTTGCGGGTAAGTCAATTAGGCAAATTTTCGATGAATATGGCGAAGAATGGTTCCGGGAACGGGAGTATGAAGTTTTGGCGCAAAAAGCAGGGGAGGAGAAAATTATTATCTCTTGTGGTGGAGGAATTGTAACGAAGAAAAAAAGCAGAGAGGTTATACAGAATCAATCGTTATGTGTATGGCTCGATGCATCGGTTGATTATTGCATGGACGGACTGGACACGTCAAACAGGCCTTTGTATGCATCGGGCAATCCGGTCGGGATAGCTAAAGAAGTTTATGCGCAGCGCAAAAGTTTATTTGCCGATGCAGCGCATGTGCTTATGAACGTGGAAGGGAAAAATGCAGAACAGATTGTAGCGGCGTTGTCAAATGAATTTAAAGAGAAATAACATCACCCTGTCTGGCTTAAATCGTGCAGCGCTTTTTTGTTCAGTATTTTAATGGTGTGATTTTCGTTTTCTACGTAACCTTCTTTTTGAAAATCCTGCATGGTTCGTACAACGCTCATGGTCGACATGCCGCTCATTTCGGCCAAATCTTTGCGCGATAAGCTCAGCTTAAATTCATCGCTGTCGAAAACATCGTAAGACAAATATAATAAGGTGTCGGCCAGGCGTCCGTTTAATTGCTTCATGGTAAGCGATACCATTTTGTCGCGACACAATTGTAAATCAAAATTGACAGATTCCAATACCCTGGCGGCAAACTCACCGTTTTGTGCAATGAGTTTTTCAATTACTTTCCTGTCGATTGCGCAAACCAAAGAATCTTCTAACGCTGCAATGGAGTACTGAAAATATTCATTGCCAAAAAGCGATGCCAACCCCAATAATTTGCCGGTTTGGTGTATGCTGAAAATCAGGCTGCTCCGGTAATCGACCTCTTTGTATATTTTCACAAGGCCTTTTTTCAAATAAAGTACATGCGTTACAAAAGCGTCCTGCTTGGCAATGGTTTCGCCCTTTTTAAATTGTAAATGAACCTTATTTTCACTTATTTGCTCTAATTCTTTATACAACAACTTTTCGAAGCTCACTGCCTTGTCCTGACAGTTATAACAGAGTTGTTTTTCATTGATATATTTTTGACTTTGCGTTATTTTGTTCATTGTTCATTTAGTATTTCCTGAATGGCTTTAATAAATTTCTCTGCTTTTGGGTATAATTGCAGTACAGTTTCTTCATCAAAATCAAAGAAATCATTATAATCTCCTTTATTTCTCTTTTCTGACAAATCAGTGAAGTAACGTCCAAGTTCTTTGCTTATCCTTTCGTTTTTTATATATAGTTGTCCAAATTTTTGGCGGACACCATGGTGGCTTGAGATGTGAACGTTATCTTTTGCTAAAAGAGCAGTAACTGCATAAAAGCAGGCATAATACAACCTGTTTATTGCCGTGTTCCAAAAGGCGTTGGATATGTGAACCTTAACTTCTGTAAGTGTCTCTTGTGAACGTGTTATCCTATATTGAATATATTCGTCTGGTTTATAGGTACTCATAATTGAATGCTATCGTTTATTACATTTTGATAAAACGGAGTTGACTGGTATTTAGAGGCCCAATCTTTTTTGGAATAAACCATAGGGCTTATTATTTCTCCTGTTTCAAATTCCAAATCGAATAATGGATAGGTAATTTGATTCTCAAATTCCGGTGTAACCGGATCTTTTTCTACCAGAATAATTATATCCCAATCCGAGTTTTTTGTAGCGTTACCCTTTGCGCGCGAACCATATAAAAGTATTGTGGCATTGGGTGCACTATTATGAATCGTCCACTTTATTTTGTCTATTAATGAGTTATCCGTTTCCATTGCATTTTAAATAAGTTCATATCAAATTTACAATATATCCGGCGCAATAAAAAAGTTGATGTAGTTTAATTTTAAAATATATCTGCCAACTTCACAAAAACTTTGCCTTTTATCTAAAGGTATCTAGATTTGTTGATAAATTAATAACTCGTTTATATGAACGCAAAAAATATCGTTATCTCTTCTGTTATTCTGTTCATTTTCTGGGTGTTGATAAATAATAATTTTGAAACATCAACATTGTTGATTGGGGCAGGATTGTCTCTTTTTCTGAGCCTTGTGTTTTGTAGGAGCTGTAATGTGTTTGGTGATGTGAAATTAACACCGGCTGCTTTGCTGTATACTTTCGTTTATTTGTTTATATTCTTGATTGAATTGATCAAATCAAATCTGGATGTGGCGCGCAGGGTAGTGTCGCCATCTTTGCCCATTAAGCCTGGCATTGTAGAGGTAAAAACTTCGTTAAAATCACCCATGGCAAGAATGATTTTGGCCAACTCCATTACACTTACACCGGGTACGCTTACTGTTGATGTTAAAGGCGATCATTTGTTTATTCACTGGATTGAAGTAAAGACAGCCGATCAGCAACAGGCAACAAAAGAAATTGTACAAAAATTTGAAAAATATTTAACAAAAATCTATGGTTAATACAATTCTTACCATTGCGTTGGCTTTTATGATTGCCGCCATTGTATTGGCCGCAATTCGTTTTTTTGCCGGCCCTCGTACAACCGACCGTATCGTGGCTTTCGATGTGATGACCATTTCATCTGTTTCGTTAATTACCATGTTGGCCTGGTTTGCTCAGCGCTCAATATACCTCGACATCGCCATTGTTTATGGTCTTTT
>CAYPSX010000019.1:0-14510 GCA_964413185.1 uncultured Bacteroidales bacterium | reverse complement strand
GATATCTTGAAAAAGGACTATAAATTATGGAATTAGCCGGAGCTATTATTGTATTGTTAGGTTCAGTGTTTCTTTTGCTGGGTGCATTAGGACTATTGCGAATGCCCGATACTTTTAACCGTATTCAGGCAGGAACAAAAGCGTCAACGCTTGGAACACTGCTTTCTCTCGCCGGGTTTATTGTTTTAATGCCCGCGTGGTGGGGGAAATTACTGGTACTCATCATTTTTATCATACTTACAAACCCTGTTTCATCGCATGTTTTAGCGCGTGCGGCGTATTATATTAAAACGCCGCTTACATCCAAAACTGTCGTTGATCAGTATAAAGATGAGGAAAGCGAAGAAATGGATAATCACAAAAGTGAAGCATCATGATCATGAAAATTATTGCCATAATATTAGGTGTGCTGATTTTAGGACTGGCTGTTTATGCCGTTCACGCAAAGAAATTGACGGTGGCTATTCTGGGCGCCGGAGCGGTGAGTCTGCTGGCATCAGTTATGTACCTCTTGCTGGCTGCGCCTGATGTGGCTATGACAGAGGCTGCCATTGGTAGCGGACTGAGCACTATTATCTTTTTTTATGTACTGAATAAAATTCGCAAGCAAAATGGTTAAAAAATTATTTATCATATTGGTATTGATTGGCCTCGGCGTTATTTTCTATTCCATTGCCAGCGGTTTTGAAAGTCCTGAGCAATTGAAGCCCGTTGCTGAAAAATACGCCAAAGACGGCCCCGGAGAGGTTGGTGCAGCGAACCTGGTTACAGCAGTAGTTGTTACTTATCGTGGTCTGGATACGTTAGGCGAAGTAACAATTTTGTTCCTTTCGGCTGCCATTGTAGCTTTTTTCCTGAAAGTTACGCACAGTAACGGCGGTGATCGAAAATTCCGTCCGGTTAGCGAAATCCTGACGACTGCAGCAAAAGTGTTGACCCCTGCCGTGTTCATGTTGGGTATTTATGTTTTTATTAACGGACACCTGACGCCCGGCGGAGGTTTTCAGGGTGGTGCCATTGTTGCTTCCGGTCTTGTGCTTATGTTGTTGGCGCGCCCCAACATGAAAGTGAGTCATTCTATTATTCACATTGTGGAATCAATTTCAGGATTTGCATTCGTGTTTATCGGAGTGCTCGGGATTTTTTATGCCGGCGGCTTCCTCGATAACAGTATTTTAGAACTGGGTACGTTTGGTACACTAATAAGCGCCGGTGCTATACCGCTGATTTATATTTTTGTCGGCCTCAAGGTTGGCGCCGAATTATCAAATATTGTCGCTCATTTACAAGAATCTCAAAACGAAGCATAATGGAGCAAATAGGACTTGAAAATATTGCACTTGTTAGCGGCCTGCTTTTGTCATTAATTGGCTTGTGGGGCTTGTTGACGCAAAAAAATATCATCAAAATGATTGTGGGCTTTGCTTTGCTCGATACAGGCATACATTTAATTATGATTGCCGTTGGGTATGTGAAAAATGCCACGGCCCCGATTATTGGCGAAACCGTTACAAAGGCCAATGCAGCAGAAAAAATCGCCGACCCAATACCACAAGCGCTGGTACTTACCGCTATTGTTATTGGTCTGGGAATTACTGCCTTAATGCTGGCCTATGCACTAAAAATGCATCAAAAAAGAAAATCATTGGATATCAATCATTATAAAGATTTAAAATGGTAGGACCAATCTATATTATCGCAACTGCCCTCGGACTGGCTTTTTTACTCGGATTTTTTAAAAAGCTGAATCCCAATATTGCACAAACACTCATGCTGGTCGCCGCAGGCTTTATGAGTTTTATATCAATTCAGTGGTTCTATGCCCATTTGGGCGGTACGGTTTCCGGAGCAGAGACTTTTACCGCAGGCTTTAAACCACCGTTTTCCATTAGTTTGAAGATGGGCGTTATGGAAGCCGGTACAACTGCTATGATAAACATATTCGGTTTTCTGGGAGGCGTTTTCCTCTGGCGAAAGATGAGTGAAATGGGGGTTAATGCCATCATCATTTATTTAGTCACGCTGATGGGGCTGAACGTTATTGTACTCACGCGCGATTTGTTTAACCTGTTCGTTTTTCTCGAAGTTAGCAGTATTGGAATTGTCGGACTGGTTTTACTGGAACGAAAACTCAATACCATCGCATCCGGTTTTAAGTATTTAATTGCAACAGGCGTTATTTCAGCCTTTATGCTCATCGGTACCATAATGATTTATAATTATGCCGGTTCGTTATACATTAATGATATTATTGCAAGCAACATTACTTCGGTAAAAGCCGGAATGGTTGCAGCTTTTTTATTGCTGATGGCTGTATTGCTTGAGCTCAAACCGTTTCCGGCCAATGGCTGGGCGCTCGATGTTTATGAAAGCGCCAATCCGGGCATTGCGGCCTTGCTTTCTGCCGGTTTTGCCACAGCTATGCTGTTTGTTTTCTACAAATTACTCCCCATTTTCCCCGACGATTGGAAAACAATGATTGCTGTTATCGGCGGAGTGTCTTTTGTCGGTTCAAATCTTTTGGGTATCAGCCAGAAAAATGCACAACGCCTGCTCGGCTACTCGTCGGTGGGGCAAATAGGACTTCTTACCGCAGTTATCGGACTATCAACTATTTTGGGCGATAAGTTTATTTTTATTGCTGTAACCCTTTTATTAAGTCACTATTTAGCAAAGGCCGGATTATTCTGGATCGCCGGAATTGCAAAAGAAAAAGATATAAAATCGTGGGGACTTCTACGTAAAGAACCTTTACTCGTGGTTATGTTTGGCATTTTTGTGCTTGCATTGCTGGGTTTTCCGCCTTTTCCTTCGTTTTTTGGCAAATGGGAACTTATTATGCAACTCTCAGGTGCCGGACAAACCACATGGATAATTGCCATACTAGCGGGCTCTTTCCTCGAGGCCATCTACCTCTTCAAATGGTTTGGTTATGTGCTCAAAGGTGAGCAAAAAGAAACACTTCCATTTATCATAAAACCGGAACAAATTATTCCTCCCGTAGTGTTTGCTACCATTGCTATAATGGGCGGCTATTACGCAAGCATTTTCATGGGCGAACACAACATGATCAATTATATTCCATTGCTTTTTATTGCAGCAATTGGAGTTCTGGAATTTTTACCGGCATGGATCAAAAACACCTTGTCCATTGGGGGAATGGCATATATTGCCTGGCAAACTTTGCCCGGACTGCAGGAGACAGATATGCTTCGCTTCATTTTTATGAGCATTTTTATTTTGGGTGGCATATTAACTTTACTAGCAGGGTATCATTACAAAGGTAAACGCCGGGGATTTTATCCTTCTGCTTTGCTGATGTTTGCCGGGTTGGCCGGTATTATTCAGGCAGAAACACTCATACAATTTTTCTATTCTTGGGAGCTGATGACGATAGGTTCATATTTTCTGATTATTCGTGGAAAAAAATCACTGAAACACGCCTTTAGCTACATGCTTTTTTCATTGGCCGGGGCGTATTTTATTCTGACCGCTTTTGGTATGGTCGATGCGCAGGTTGGCTCCATGTTAAGTGCATTAGATAACGTTACTTCATATACTGCGATAATACTGGTTTTGCTGGTGATAGGGTTTATGACCAAAACAGCAACCATCGGACTGCATATTTGGTTGCCGGGAGCACACGCTGAAGCTGAAACAGATGTTTCACCAATGGTGTCGGGTATTTTGTTGAAAGCCGGTGTTTTTGGGTTGATAATCGTGATGATGAGCATGGGAGAGCAAATTGCAGGTAAGGTTGAAATTTATTACATTTTAGCCTGGCTTGGTGCCATAACTGCTGTAATGGGAAATATGATGGCTGCATTCCAGGAAGATGCCAAGCGGCTTTTAGCTTATTCAAGTATAGGTTTTCTGGGATATGCTGTCTTTGGATTATCATTTATGACACACCTTGGATGGCTGGGCGCTATTGCTCTTTCGGTTATTCATTTTATGTTTAAAACGCTTCTTTTCCTTGCTATTGGCGGGGTTGTAATGAGGGTTAAGACAAAAAATATGTATCAAATGGGAGGGCTTATCAAAAAAATGCCGTTCACATTTATATCTGTTTTAATTGGAATCATTGTAATTTCAGGAGTTCCGCCATTGACTGGTTTCGGTGGTAAATGGATTTTATATAATGCCATTATAGATAAAGGTTGGTTTTTCCCTTCAGTATTGGTGTTCTTTGCAGGTATTGTAGCATTCCTTTATTGTTTCAGATTGATTCATACGATTTTCCTGGGACAGTTAAAAGATGAGCACAGAGAAGTTAAGGAAGCTCCCTTTTGGATTTTGGTTCCGCAATACATCATATTATTCGTGATAATGGGTTTCTCTGCATTGCCAAATTCTTTACTAAAACCAATTGGCAAAATGTTAACCCCGATTTTCCCCGAAGGCGCACTGCAATGGACTGGACAATTGGCCACCAATGCATACGGATATTGGAATGGCCAAGCTGTTATGATTATTGTAGTGGCAATTTTTGCCGTTGTTTTTGGCTGGTTATGGTACATGAACCGTAATGCTCAAAAAGTAAAACAATTTAATATTGGTTATGCAGCCGAGCGCCCCTCATTGCCGGAAACAACACATTACGCATACAATTTCTTTGCACCGTATAAAAAAGCATTGGGCTTCTTAGTCGCTCCGGTTATCACAAATTTCTGGAACTCGGTATCGGAAGGTGTTGGTGCTTTGTCTGATAAAATACGACGACTATATAATGGAAATGGGCAAACTTATGCATTTCATATTGTTGCCTACATCGTAATTGTTTATTTAATAATATTTTAAAGGATATGGAATTTAGTTTTATAACCGTATTATATGCCCTCTTAACAGTTTTTATTGTTTTGAATTACGGGCTGATTCTCCAGGGAATTGTTCGAAAAATTGGAGCCAGAGTCGGCAGGCGATATGGTATCAGGTGGTATCAGCCTTATATCGATATTATTAAGAATTATGCCAAACGCAGTACTATTACGCATGGTGTTATGTTTTATATCGCGCCGGTTTTCAGATTAACCGGCGGTATTGGCTTGTTGTTATTTATGCCGGTAATTTTTGGTTCCGATATTTTTAGTAATTTTTCTTTTGCCGGAGATTTGTTGCTAGTGTTGTATTTCCAATTTTTTGGTGTATTGGGAATGGCGCTGGGGGCTGCCGAAGGTGGTCATCCTTATTCTGCCATTGGTGTTTCGAGAGGGTTGTCTCAGGTTACAGCTTTGGAATTACCATTGACATTGGGCATCGTTTCCATTGCTATTCAATATCATACCTTAAATATTTCTGAAATCGTTGCAGCGCAGCAAGGCGGAATTATGTCGTGGACCATCATGACGAATCCATTTGCAGGAATAGCCATGATGCTTTCGTTTCTTGGTGCAATGGGCCGCTCACCGTTCGATGTGGTGCTCGCTCCGCAAGAAATTCCAATTGGTCCGCCAACAGAATTTCATTCAGGTCTTTTAGGAGTGCTACAGCTAAATAGAGCGATTTTTCCTGCCGCTAAATTAATACTGTATATGAACTTATTATTTGGTGGCGCTACAAACTGGCCGGAATTGGTGCTCAAAACCTTCCTCATTTATATGTGGTCGGTATTTGTAGGAACTGTATTTCCACGATACCGCGTAGACCAATCAGTACGTTGGTTTTTGACCATTCCATTGGCCATTGCACTTATAGCAATCATTTTAGTTCGGTTTTAACCATGAACCAAACCACGAAAATTTTAAACGGATGAAGGAAGATTTTAAAAAAAGAACAGTATATACGCCCGAAGGAAAGCCTCTGGAAATTGATCCGGTAAAAGATTATTTTAGCGATGCAAAACCCCAGGTACATAAACCGGGCAATCCAATTATTGAAAAATTTGCCAACTGGGCAAGAGCAAACTCACTTTGGGTGCTTGGATTTGGAACCGGTTGTGGTGCAATAGAAATGCGTCCGCTAATGACGCCCCGGTTCGATGCATACCGGTACGGTATTCAATGGAGGCCAACTCCCCGTCAATCGTCGGTGTTCGTTATTTCCGGATACCTTTCGGTTAAAACACTGAAAAGAGTAGTGCGAACTTACGAGCAAATGCAAAACCCGAAATTTGTTGTAGGTCTGGGCAGTTGCACCATCAATGGAGGAATGTACTGGGATAGTTACAATACAATAAACCGCCTCGATCACTACCTTCCCGTAGATGTATATGTTGCCGGTTGTATGCCGCGTCCGGAGTCTATTTTGCATGGCTTCGAACATCTGAAAAAGGTTATCAAAGAAGGTCGAGGAGAGGGAGCAAATAAATATGCTGAAGACTTTGACTGGTACAAAGCCAATCAGAAAAAGATAATTAAAGATTGGGATATGCCGGATTACAACTGGTAATAACCAAGCAAATAAATTGATTATGAACACAATTATTGAAAATATAAAAAAGCAGTTCGCCATTACCGATGTGGTTAATCAACGCGATAACCTTGCTTTCATTACCATTGCTAAAGAACATGCCATATCACTAATTACTCACATGAGAGATTATCAGGGAATGGCTCATTTGGTGATCCTTACAGCTGTTGACTGGATTGAAGATAACGAGTTTCAATTAACATATTTGCTGAACAATCCGGATAAAAAGCTCGACATCGGGGTCCGGGTAAGAATACCACGCGAAAATGCAACGATGCAAACAGCTCATCACCTTTGGGAGCAAGTGGCAACTTACCAAAGAGAACTTAGAGAAATGTTTGGTATCGATTTCCCGGGCAGCCCGCGGGTCGATAAAGATTTCATACTCGAAGGCTGGGAAGGAACTCCCCCGTACAGAAGAGAATTTGATACAAAGCAATATTCAGAAGATACCTACTTCCCGCGGCCCGGAAGAGAAACAAATGATCCGGAAGAATACATGAAGAAAAAGATGTACAACGATGAACAATAAAAGATTTAAAATAAACGAAGATCGATCGAAATTTCCGGAAAAAAATGCCGACGGAAAAATAGACGTCGATTTAAGCTCCCATAAATATTTAAAGTTATGGCAGGGACCTCAGCATCCCGGCATAACAGGCAATATGTCGCTCGAGCTTACCGTGTTGGGTGATGAGGTGATGGATTGCGAAACGCATGTAGGTTACCTGCACCGTGGTTTTGAAAAACTCATGGAGCGCCGCAGGTATATTCAATGTTTTCCTATCGTATGCAGAATAGCGGTGCCCGAACCGGATTTTAACGAATACTGTTTTTCATCAGCAATGGAAGAGCTGGCCGGTATTGAAATTCCCGAAATGGCACAATGGTTAAGAAACTTAGTGTTGGAAATGTCCCGGTTGCAATCATACCTGATGTGGATTGGCGGACAAGCCGGAGCATTCGGGTCGGGAATTATCGGGCAATGGGCAAACTACTGCCGCGATCTTGTACTTGACCGGTTCGAAGAACTTTCCGGAGGTCGTATTTACCATATGTATCAACTCCCCGGGGGCGTTCGTGGATTATTGCCAGACGGGTTCAAAAAAAGGATGGAAGAAACATTGCAAACCATTGAGCAATTCATGGCCGATATCGAGAAAGTAATGTTCAACAATGCTGTTTTTAAAAAGCGTTCTGTTGGCATGGGGTATATCGACCCATCTTGGATAAATAAATTTGGCATTACCGGACCCAATGCAAGGGCCACCGGTGTAGCCAAAGATGTACGAAAAGATTATCCTTATCTGAAATATAACGAGCTCGATTTTGAGCCCGTAACAGGTAAAGATTCAGATATTTATACAAGAGCCGATGTGAGGCGGCGCGATATATTACTTACAATTGACCTGATCAGGCAAATTTTTGCAAAAATGCCCGATAAAGGTGAGTTTAAAGCAGAAACACCCAATGTTTTACACTGGAAAGTGCCTGCGGGAGAAACTTACAAACGTTCAGAATGTACCCGTGGCGAATATGGTTATTACATGGTTGCAGACGGAACAGGATATCCACGCAGAGTTAATGTAAGAGGGCC
This sequence comes from uncultured Bacteroidales bacterium, assembly GCA_964413185.1. Lineage (GTDB taxonomy): Bacteria > Bacteroidota > Bacteroidia > Bacteroidales > Salinivirgaceae > Salinivirga. The sequence continues at coordinate 6,505 of CAYPSX010000019.1, read as the reverse complement.
GAGTTACACACATGCTGTTGCCTTGCTTGAAAAAATGATCATCAATACGAATATTGCCGATGTAGCAGGATTAATGGTATCGTTGCATACCTATCCGCCTGAAATTGAACGATAAAACTGTTTCAAGTTTCAGATTACAGGTTGATAACTTAACCTGAAACTGAGACCTGGAAATTGAACCCTGAAACCAAATATTATGAGTATCAAAGATATATTATCACCATTCACCGCATGGAAAAACCTCGTTAAAGAGCCGGTTACTGTAAAGGATCCCTTTAACAGGGAAGCAGCCGACAGATATAGAGGATTTCATAAAAACGATCTTGAAAAATGTATCGGTTGCGGTACTTGCGAAGATATATGCGAAAACGAAGCCATCGATCTTGTGCCTGTTGAAGGTATTGAGACAACAGACGGCGACAGTGGTTTAAGACCAAAGGTTGATTACGGACGATGCTGCTGGTGTGCATTGTGTGTTGATGTTTGTACAACCAATTCATTAACCATGAGCAATGAGTATCGATGGGTAGCCGAAGATCCGGAGGATTTTCGCTACATACCCGGGGTAGATAAAAAGCCCTGGGATGAAAGCGAAAAAGGATGGGAAAAACCAGAAGGTAATTATTCTTTTTATCCGCTTGACCGGGTAGATATGGAGTACCTTGAACCGGAAAAGCGCGAAAAGTCGTTCGTCGAAATGGTAAAAGGTTACTCCAAAGAGCAGGCACAGCAAGAAGCCGATCGTTGCGTAGAATGTGGAATCTGTGTTGCAACCTGTCCCGCTCACATGGGTATTCCTGAATATATCAAGGCAGTTCGGGAAGATGATATCGAAGAAGGATTCAAGATTTTGTACGAAACCAATCCGCTGCCCGAAATATGCGGTCGCATTTGTACACATAAATGCGAAACCGTTTGTTCTGTTGGGCACAACGGAGAGCCATTATCCATTCGCTGGTTGAAACGCTACATTGCCGACCAGATTGATTCCGAAGATTATAAAAAAGTGCTTGGTACGGAAAATATCGATAAAAACGACCGTAAAGTAGCCATTATCGGAGCCGGCCCTTCAGGCTTGTCTGCCGCTCACTATATGGCGCTGGCCGGCTATACCTGCACAATTTACGAAAAGTTGCCCGAAGGCGGTGGAATGATGCGGTACGGAATTCCCGAATATCGCCTTCCGTACGATCAACTCGATAAAGACATCAACTACATCAAGAGTTTGGGTGTTGAAATTAAATACAATATTGAAATTGGAAAAGACATCACCCTAAAAGAGCTCAAAGAACAGAACGATGCTGTGTTTGCCGGAACCGGCCTCCACATCGGACGAAGCACACGAATTCCGGGCACCGACCATGAACAGGTTTACATGGCTGCTGATCTGTTAAGGAAGATTGCCCTCGGCGAAGAAATTCCTGTAGCTGAGAAAATAGTGGTGATTGGCGGTGGAAACGTAGCCATGGACATTACCCGTTCGCTGGCTCGCCTGCAAAATCAAAAGTATGGCAAAGTGAATGTGCTGGCTACTTCGCTCGAATCGGAAGATATTATGCCTGCCGACCGCGAAGAGGTGGTAGAAGCACGCGAAGAAAAAGCCATTGTTGATCCGGGATGGGGACCGGAAAAAATTGAAATCGAAGATGGAAAATTGAAAGGTCTGCATGTGAAGAAGTGCCTGTCGGTATTCGACGAAAACGGTCGGTTTAGTCCGAAATTCGACGAGAACGACCGCAAATTTTTCGAAGCTGATATGGTAGTGGAATCAATTGGTCAGGGCGCCGACATTAGTTACATTCCGGAGGAAGTTCGTGATAATATCGAATTTAGCGACCGTGGCAGAATGATCGTAAATGATTATTTCCAAACCAAAGCCGAATGGCTGTTCGTAGGTGGCGACATTATCCAGGGACCGGATGTAATACACGGCATTGCCAACGGACATCAGGCTGCCCGTGGAATTGATAAATACCTCAATGGCGATCTTAAATATGAAAACAAATAAAAAATCCAAGATCCAAGATCTAAGATCTAATATCCAACATCTAACATCTAATATCGAAAAATATGGTTGATCTCAAAACAACGTACCTGGGAAAAGAGCTGAAAAACCCCATTATCGTGGGGAGTTCAGAGCTCTGCAATACGGCCGAAAAAGTGAAAAACCTTGCCGAAAATGGGGCAGGAGCCGTAGTGCTCAAATCGCTTTTCGAAGAGCAAATTATGATGGAAGTTGATGCACAGCGCGTTAATAATATGTACGGATCCTACGATGAGGTTGAAAACTATGTCTCTTTCTACACGCGCAAGCACAATCTCGATGAATATTTATCGCTCATCGAAGAGTCAAAAAAAGCCGTTGATATCCCGGTATTTGCCAGTGTCAACTGCGTGTCGAATGGTGAGTGGGTCGAGTTTGCGCGGCAAATAGAAACTGCCGGAGCCGATGGTTTAGAGTTGAACATGTTTATCATGCCCAATGATGAGAAATCAAGCGGCTCGGAAATAGAGCAAATCTATTTCGAGATATTGGAACACGTTAAGAAAGAGATTAGTATGCCGGTGTCCATGAAAGTAAGTACGTATTTTTCGGGTATGGCAAAAATGCTGATCGATTTATCAAAAACAAATTTAGCCGGGTTGGTGCTGTTCAATCATTTTTATCAACCCGACATCAACATAGAAAAAGAAGAAATAACCACCGGCGATATTTTCACACAACCGCGCGACATTGCCAATACATTGCGTTGGATTGGTATTTTGTCGAACAAGGTAGAATGCGACCTGGCAGCTTCAACCGGCATTCACGACGGCCATGGCGTAATTAAAGCACTGCTGGCCGGGGCAGATGCTACGCAAATTGCATCGACCCTCTATAAAAACAAACCTAAATACATCAAAACAATGTTAGGACAAATAGAGGAATGGATGAAGAAAAAAGAATATAATTCAATTGCCGATTTTAAAGGAAAATTGAACCAGGCCAATGTGAAACGCCCAATGATGTATGAGCGGGCACAGTTTATGAAATATTATTCAAATTATACCGATTTGTAAATTAAATTGTTTATTCAGTTTAACCCAAAAGCAGGAATTCTACCATGGAACCTGCTTTTTTTTATATTTGTAGTCTCGATAAATTAAAAAAATGACCGATTATACTACACAAATAAATACAATCTGGCTGAAAGCCGGAATTATAGGAAGCACCTGGGCGGCTTTCGAAATTATTGTAGGTAGTTTTTTGCACAATTTACAAATTCCGTTTGCCGGAACCATGCTCTCTGCTGCCAGCGTTTTTCTGCTCATTAGTTTTGTGCAAATTTGGCGGGAGAAAGGACTTGTGCTGCGAGCAGGAATTATTTGCGCACTTATGAAATCCATTTCACCAAGTGCTGTTATCATTGGCCCCATGGTCGGAATTTTTATGGAAGCTTTAATTCTTGAACTGTTTCTTCTGATTTTGGGGCGGAATATTGTGGGATTCGTCGTTTCAGGTGCTGTAGCCGTATTGTGGGCACTTGTGCAAAAAATTCTATTCCTTTTGCTCATGTACGGGCTCGACTTAATCGAACTGGCACAGTCGCTCTATCAATACCTGATAAAAATTTCAGGCATCGATGCATTTTCTTCGTTGTACCTCATTTTGGGAATTGTTGTCATGTATCTCGTCGTAGGGGCAGTGGCCGCAATAGGCGGCTATGTGAGTGGGGAAAAATATGTACAAACTCAACCGAAGTTTGATCAAAACCTTAAAACATCAGAACAATCAAAAAATATTTGGGAAACCAATCCAAACCAACAGTTTTCAATTTTGCTGCTGTTTTTGGTCATTACAGCCATTGTTTTGAATTTATATTTTGTCAATAATCAAATGTATTGGCAGGCAGGCATTTTAGGTGTGGCTTTTATTTTATTTTGTGTGTTTCGATACCGTAGCTCTACAAAGTTTCTACGCAAACCCGCTCTCTGGATTCAATTTTTGGTTATAACTACCGCAGCAGCCCTTTTGTGGGAATGGGCATCTACAGGAAGCTATTTTTCAACAAAAGGATTGATGATAGGGTTGGAAATGAACTACAGAGCTGTTATAATTATTTTTGGATTTTCAGCGGTAGGCGTTGAGTTACGAAACCCGGTTGTAAAAACCTTACTTTACCAACGCGGATTCAGGCAACTTCATAAAACGCTATCGTTTGCATTTTCCACGTTGCCGGCCATTGTAGATAGCTTACCCCGGCCCGCCACATTTTTCAAACAGCGCAGTTTAGTTGTCGCACGGTTGCTTAATCAGTCTCAAAATTTACTTCAATCTGTTGAAAAACAAGAATAACAAAATAGTAATCATTACCGGCGGTGTTCACGAGGGCAAAACCACATTTGCTGCCGATGTTGTGGGGAAAATGCGTGCAGAAGAGGTTGATGTACAGGGGTTTCTGAGCCCCGGGACATTTATTTTCGGAATTCGAAATTCATTTTCATTGGTCGATTTGCATACCGGAACGAAAATGGATTTGAGTACAACAACTGCCCGGAAAAACTGGCAAAGTTTTAAACGCTTTTATTTTAACCCGGAAGCCTTGCAGTGGGGAAATCACTTATTGAAAAATGTCCCCAACCATAACTCATCCGTAGTCTTTATCGATGAGGTGGGGCTATATGAGCTGGATGGCGGTGGTTGGAACGAGGGGGTTTTCGATTTGCTGAAAAAAGATAAGCCCGCAAAAGTTTTTATAACTCGTAAAAATATTACCGGTAAAATTATTGATTACTTCGACATGCATCAGCCCCAAATTTTTTCACTTTCCGAAAATACCCCGCAAGAAGTTGCTGCAAAAATCATTTCATTTGCAAAATCATATTGAGTAGAAACGGCTGCCCGGCCTTTATCTTGAACCAAAAGCTTAATCTTCTGTTAATATTAGGTAAATGCAATGGTAAAAAATGTTCTATAAATTGTCGATATTTTGAACATTAATGTGAATTGAATATGGAAAATTTCGTACTTTCGGCAGCGCAAAGGGTAATCATCATTATGTTATTCATGCTCAATATAAATTCTTTGTCAGCCCAGTCACAAAGCAAGGTTGAAGTAGAAAAGCGCATTTCTGCTTCCGAAATTCCTGCCCCGGTAACGCAGCTGCTACAGCCGCTTTTGCTATCATCAAAAAATATAAAATATTACAAAGAATTTAGTAGGAATGATACGACCTATGAAGTGAAATTAAAGCATAACATTAATCAGCTAAGTATAGAATTTAATAATGATGGAACTTTTCAGGATATTGAAAAGAAAGTGAAGTTTTCAGACTTAAAAACAGATGTTAAAGAAAAAATAGAAGCAACGTTCGGAACTAAATTCATAAAATACCGGGTTACACGCTGCCAAATTCAATACACAAAAACAGATAAAAGCCAAAAGCCAATAGAGCTTTATCTGAAAAATGAGCATAAAAAAATGAATGTTTTATATGAGATAGAAGCAAAAGTGAAAAAAAACGATGGGCAAATCCAAAGAATGGAATTTCTTTTCGACAAAAATGGTAAAATTATTAAAAGCAGAAGAATCGATGAGCCACAAGATGATTTTTTACTGTATTAGTCGTTTAGTATTGCTATTAGCGTTTGGATTGATTCTGGGTAAAGTAGTTATGTCTCAAAGTGATACGGAATACACCTGGGAGCCCAAAATATCTGTTTCAAAAGAAATCAGTTCCATTTGGGAAGCACAATCATTTATAAAGGTTAGGCAAAATGTAGATTTTACCGATGAAAACCTTATTGCAATTGAAAAAGCAGAAGCCGGGGCCGGTATTACCCGTGCATTTTTTAATGATACAAAAGCCGGGCTCGCTTATGTTTTTATCGGAGAGGAGATGGGACGCGCCGGAGCCGAAATTGAGCACCGAATTCGGCAGCAATATGCTTTTTACTTCAGATTTTCTAAATACCGCCTTGGCAACAGGCTGCGTACTGAGCAGCGCTTTTATCCCGACACATATAAAAATCGTCTCAGGTATCGGCTTTCCCTGGACTTTCCTTTGAGTGGCGAGCGCCTCGATGTAAAAGAAATTTATTTTGTGAGTTCCAATGAGGTGTTAGTGAATTTCAATGCACACACCAACGATGTAGAAAATCGTCTGGGTGCCGGTATAGGATGGAAGTTCAAAAACAGTAATAAGCTGCAACTTCAATTGCAGTACCGGGCTTCGAAAATCGGTCTCGATAACGAATCGCACGCCATATTTTTTGCCACAGCACTCTATTTCAGCCTTTCGTAAATTGATCTTGAATTTTTATAAGAAAACAGAACATGGATTAAGCGGATTGATTAATTCGTTTTTTTAACATAAAAAAAGATGAAGTTAAGTGGCCTGAATTATATTCTGGCTTTTCTTCAAAAAAGATTATCAGCAAAATCAGCGTTCTATTCTTGCATAATGGGATTTATATTTTTCAGTCAGTCCATCTTTTTAGGAAAGGTTCTGAAAATCTGAAAAAT
>CAYPSX010000018.1:0-36908 GCA_964413185.1 uncultured Bacteroidales bacterium | reverse complement strand
ATTCAAAAAAAATCCGGCCAATATTTAGTTCCTTTGCCTTATTCAATGGGTGAAGTAGAAGAAATAAAAACTTTTTTTGATAAGCAAAACCTGGAAACAAGAATATTTAAAAATGATGATGCCACAGAGAGTGTTTTCACGGAAAACCTGACAAACACCGGGATAATTCACATAGCAACGCACGGGTACACTTCGTTAAGTAATCCTGAACTTTCCGGTTTATTCTTCGTCAATTCAACAGCCACCGATGACGGATATCTTTATTTACACGAACTTTACAATCAAACGACAAATGCCGATTTGGTTGTACTTAGTGCTTGTAAAACCGCTGCGGGCAAAAGCATTCAAAATGAAGGAGCCTTAGCATTGCCAAGAGGCTTTTTGGCCATAGGCGCCCCAAACATTCTTGCAAGCCTTTGGAAAGTGCATGATGAACGTACAAAAGACTTAATGGTTAGGTTCTATCATTATTTGCTAAATGAAGATATTGATTATGCTGAAGCATTACAAAAAGCTAAAACCGAATGCATTAAAAAAGGATTCATGCCAATGGACTGGGCCGGCTTTGTTCTCATAGGAAACTAAGCCAAGCTTTGTCTTATAAGCACTAAAATTCACTCATTCAAATCCAAAGTCAGGTTTCAGTTAAACATAAATGAGTGGCAGTCCAGAGAGACGCAACAAATGTATGAGCAAATTCATTTAATTTCTCTATACTACCTGTTGTAAAGAGTTTTAGATTTGGATTTGAAATATTGGCTTCCTGTTTGTTTTTTATCAATAAATATTTGACCCTTCTGGCAACAGGTAATGCAGGATCTATAATCTCTAAAGAAGGAGCTACTTTTCCAATTGTTTCCATTAAAAACGGATAATGCGTACATCCAAGTACAAGATAATCGGCTCCTGCGCTAACCATTGGTTGCGTGTATTTTTTAATTAACCGGAAAGCTTCCGTACTGTCTGTCTGGTTATTTTCAACCAGTTCAACTAAACCACGCCCCTCTTGAATGACTACATTTATATGACTTGCATATTTTTCACGGGTTTCACGAAATAGCGATCCATTGAATGTATTTTCTGTTGCCAACACACCTACAACTCCTGTTTTTGTAAGTTTAGCCGCTGGCTTAATTGCGGGTTCCATACCTACAAATGGAACATCATATTTTTCTCGCAAAAAATCAATTGCAGCAGCTGTGGCAGTATTGCATGCAACTACAACCATCTTCACATCTTGTTTAAGGAAAAATTCTACAATTTTAGATGCGCGGTTTTTCAGGGCTTCATAAGATTTATTTCCGTAAGGGCACCATAAACTATCTGCCAAATAAAGGAATTGTTCATGTGGCAACAAATCTGTAAGGTGGTTCAATACACTGATTCCACCTAATCCTGAATCAAATACGCCAATGGGTCTGTTATCCATAAAAAAAGCTACCTTTTTGCAAAGATAGCTTTTCTTTTTTTTTATGTAAGGATTTCTGTATTTACTGAATTCCTAATTTCTTTTTCACCATTGGAGTAATGTCAGTACTGTTTGGTGAAGTGAATAAAACGGGTCCACCTTCAACAGCATCAAGAATATACGTAAAGTTATTCTCATTACCTACCTCATCTATAGCCTTTTGTACTTTTGTGATGATCGGTTGCTGTAATTCTCTTTCTTTTTTGCGGAGATCTTCCTGTGCTGACATGCGGAAATTCTCAACGCGTTTTTGAAGTTCGGTAATTTCTTCTTCTTTTGCCTGACGCAATAAAGGAGATAATGAATCAACTTTTGTCTGATATGACTGGTATTTCCCCTGCAATTCTGTTTGCATTTCACCTAAAGCTGCCTCCAGGTCTTTGGCATGTTTTTGTAATTCTTTTTGTGCTTTTTCAAATTCCGGCATTTGTTGCACAAGGACATTCGAGTTGATATGTCCGATTTTCAAATCTTTCTGCGCAAAAGCTGATGTTGTTAATACAAGTGCTGCAAAAATTAATAATACTCGATTCATTGTTTTATTTGTTTAATTCTACATTCATTATTAAGGTGGTACAAATATACGAAGTTAATTTTGATAACCTAATTTTTCAAGTACCTCATCACTTTTATCATATTTAGGGTCGTTGAATAATACTCCCATTCCTGAGGCCACATCAAATATCATGGCATAGTTTCCGGTCTCACCAATTTCCTTTACTGCATTAAATACCTCATCCTGAATTGGCTTTATTAGTTCCTGTCTTTTTTTGAACATTTCTCCGCCCTTGCCGAAATACTTTTTCTGCAACTCTTTTACCTCTTTTTCTTTAGCAAGAATTTCCTCTTCACGTTTTCTTTTGAGTTCATCACTAAGCAGCACTTTTTCAACTTCATATTCTTTATAAAGCTTTTCTATCTCACTATATAAAGCTTCAATTTCATCCTGCCACTCAGTTGAGATAATATTAAGCTGCTCCTGTGCCGACTCATAATCCGGGATATTGTCCAGAATATAGCGTGTATCGACATAAGCAAATCGTTGTGCCTGGCTGAAACCGGCAAACACACTTAAGATTACTAAAAGAACTATAATACGTTTCATATATTGATATTTTAAAATTGCTGACCGATTGTAAAGGCAAATTGTCCTTTATTCGCACCTGGCAGATTCGGGATTTCATCAAATCCATAGCCCCAATCAACGCCTAACATTCCAAACATCGACAGATAAATTCGTAAACCCACTCCGGCCGACCTTTTCAGATCAAATGGAGAGAATTCCTTAAAATCGTACCAGGCATTACCGGCTTCAAAGAATGTTAATATATAAAAAGTAGCATTGGGATTCAGAGAAAGCGGGTACCTCAATTCAAATGACAGCTTTTCATACAGGTTTCCGCCATTTCGGGGTGTTAACGAACCGTATACACCGGACAATCCTTCATTTGCATATCCACGCAAACCTACTGTTTCGGTTCCATAGAGGCTGTATCCGGATAATCCGTCGCCACCCAACTGAAAACTTTCAAATGGTGAAGGCCCGATACTTTCACTAAAGTACCCCAAATATCCAAACTCCAGGTTTGATTTCAGAACCAGTTTATCATATAATGTTGTATAATTGGATGATTTGAATTTCCATTTATGATATTCAATCCAACTATATCTTTCTTCATTTTCACGTTTCAATATTTCATTTTCAGCCTCAGCTTCATTAGTGAAATCATTATAAACATCTTGTTTTTCTTCTTCTGACAGTTTATAGAAATCATCGTCTTTAAACAATGAATATGGTGGAGTAATTTGTAATGATAACGACACCAATGAGCCGTTTCTTGGGTAAATAGGCTGGTCAATGGAGTTTCTCGAGAATACTGTGGTCAGACTAAGGTTGTTTGATCTTCCGTTATCGATGAAAAAGTAGGAAGAATATTCTTTGAGGTTATAATGCTCATAACTTAGTATGTGGTTGAGCAGGAAATACGTATCAGGCCAGTCGAGTCTACGACCTAAGCCAACAGAACCACCAGTAACTTTCATAAATCTCTCTACATCAATAAGTCTCCGGTCTACAGAACGCACGGTGTGGTAAAAAGATACGGTTAAGGAATTTGGTTTCCGACCACCAACCCAAGGCTCGGTAAATGAAGCACTTATTGCTTTATAATATGTTCCGTTGGTTTGACCCCGAATATTTAATTGTTGCCCGCCACCTGTTGGTAATGGTCGCCATGCTCCTTTTTTAAAGAAATCGCCAATTGCAAGGTTGGTTAAGCGTAAACCAAGTGTCCCAATAAACATTCCGGCGCCGTACCCTCCTGATAGTTCAATTTGGTCTGATGGACGCTCCTCAACAATGTATTCCATATCAACGGTTCCATTTGCAGGGTTGGGCTGTGGATTTACGTTCAATTTTTCAGGATCGAAATATCCTAATTGCGCAAGTTCCCTAATTGAACGCTGCACAGCTGTTTGACTGAATAGTTCGCCGGGTTTGGTTTTTAATTCACGACGAATAACATGATCATGAGTTTTTGTATTTCCAACTATGGTTACCCTGTTTATTCGTGCTTGTTTCCCTTCATACATCCTCATTTCAAGGTCGATAGAATCATTTTCCACCCTAACTTCTACAGGGGTAACATTAAAGAACAAATATCCTTTATCAAGGTAAAGCGTACTTACTGCATCCTGCGCACCTCTTAATCGTTTCTCTAAAATGGCTTCATCATAAATATCTCCCTTCTTTATTCCAAGAACAAGATTCAGCTGTTCGGCCGAGTACTTTGTATTCCCAATCCACTGTATATCACGGAAGTAGTATTTGTCTCCTTCGTCCAAAAATATGTCGATGACCACCAGGCTATCGGGGCCTCGATATATTGAATCCCGTTTAATTTTGGCATCGCGATAGCCTTCCTCGTTGTAAAAGGATATTAACTTCTTTTTATCGCCTTCATATACTGATTTAATAAATTTTGACCGCTTAAAAATATTGTACCAGGTTTTTTGCTTGGTATCTTTCATTTTTCTAAGAAGCTTTGCGTCTTTATATACTTCGTTGCCATGTATATTAATAGAAGCAATTTTTACACGTTCTTTTTTATCAATTTCAAACCCTAAAACAACATGGTTATTGAGGGCTGAATCGGGTTTTTGTATAACTTCAACTTCTGTGTCAAGGTACCCCTTATCTATAAAGAAATTTTCTATTACATTGACAGCTCGCTGGATTTTATTTTTCGTTACCTGGGTTCCTCGAACAAGATCAAGCTTTTCTTTAATGTCCGATGCTCTGGATTTTCTAATTCCTTTAAAGTAGAAGGCTGAAAGTCTGGGTCTTTCCTGCAAATAAATATCGAGAAATATTTTTCCTGCAATAACCTTTGTAGCTTTTATTTCTACATCGGAAAAAAGTCCCTGCTCCCACAAGTTATTGATGGCTTTAGAAATTTTTTCTCCGGGCACTTCTATTTTTTCACCGACTTGCAATCCGGATAAGGAAATAAGAACTCCATGATCGAGGAATTTAACGCCTGAAATGGTAATACCGCCTATTTCATATTCCCTGGGATTGTTATAATCTAAATTGTCTAAGGTATTATTTAATGATATCTGTGCTAGTCCGTTTATTGAAAATAAAACTATAACGAATAATAAAAAACTTAATCTACGCATTCCCTTCTGTATTATTATTTTTAAGTTGTTCACTAATTTTACCAAATCTTCTTTCTCTGCCCTGAAAAGCTAATATTGCTTCAAAGAAATCATTTTTTCTAAAATCTGGCCAAAGTTTTGGAGTGAAGTACAATTCTGCATAAGCTAACTGGTATAATAAAAAGTTACTAAGTCGCTGTTCTCCACTAGTCCTGATCAAAAGTTCCGGATCAGGCATATTTGATGTTTCAAGAAAACTTTCAAAAACTCCTTCATTTATATTTTCAGGGTCAAGTTCTCCTTTTTTTACTTTTGCTGCGATTTCTTTAATGGCTTTCCCAATTTCCCACCGCGAACTGTAGCTAAGTGCTAAAGTTAATACGGTTCTATCATTGTTTTCGGTCTTTTTTTTGGCTTCTGATAATTTTGCCTGAACGTCGTTGGGTAGTGATTCAATATCTCCGATTGTTTCTAATCTGATGTTATTCTTCATCAAGGTAGGAACCTCGGAATTTATTGTTTGAATCAGCAGCGACATTAACGCATCGACTTCTGTTCTTGGTCTGCTCCAGTTTTCTGTAGAGAAGGCGTACAGAGTGAGATAATCCACGCCTATCTCTGCCGCAGCTTCGGTTGTTTCGCGTACTGCCGCAACACCATTTTTATGCCCAAAAATTCGGATATTCCCTTTCTTTTTTGCCCATCTACCGTTGCCATCCATAATGATGGCTACATGCTTAGGGAGTTTATTTACAGCTACTTGTTCCTTCAAAGTCTTCATCTTCCAGGCGCTTCTGACGTTTTATAAATAGGCGGGGCAAGTTACACAATCTTTCAGTTTATACGATAAGATTACTCCAAAAAATGAAAACCAATCATCGTTTTGAGGATTTGCCCTCTGCTTGAACGAATAATTTTCGCCTGAAGTATATTTCCAGTCCGAAATTTGATCCAAATCATCGCGAAAAGTTCTATTTAAGGTATATTCAATACCGACGGCAAATCTTGCGCCAAGTCCAACCTTGACTCCCAAGCCAAAAGGTATATTAAAGTTTTCAATAAATTTTGAGGCAAATTTAAAATCAACCATAGAGAAGCCAATGCCTGCACCAACATACGGGCTAACATATTTTTTTCGTGCAGAAAGTTCAAACCGAAAAAAATTAAATTCAAACAGACCGGATACTTCCATTAGGTCTGATGTAAACTGTTCGTTTCTCAAGAGTTGATAGGAAAAATCAGATTGTTGATCGTTGCCTGAAAGTCTGGTATAGCCAATATTGCCGCGAACGGCAATTCTTGAATGGATATTCCGGCGATAAAAAACTTTTGCTGCAGGACTAATCGAACGGAAAGGTGTTTCTGTGTTGATATCCCCCAGATAGGAGGCACCTCCCAGTATTAAACCAACATCGGCGTTCTTTTGAGAAACGCCGATTTGACTAAACAATAAAAATATTACAATAAAAACTAGATTCCTCATACATGATTTACCTATAACGTCTTAAGCGTGGTTGGCCTTGACGTCCGGTTTTTAGTTTAAAATTTAACGTAACTGTAACAAATTGGTATTGGTCGTACCATTCACCACTTCCGCGGCGAGACCCTGAGGGTACATTGCTTTCGAGTTTATCAATAAGATCATCACTCATGCGATCATATCCGTGGCCTCTCCATGATAATGCAGCCCGCGTATAATCTCCTTGATCAACAATAGTTTCCAAATCAGGATAGTCGCCTGCGCCCAAATCATCGATATAGTCTGTAAATGGCAGTCGCCAACCAGCTTCAATATTTGTTGAAACGTACTTCGTTAGTTTGAACTTAATTCCCAGCCCTACGGGAACTGTAAATGCAAACCTGCTATATGTCTCTTTCCCATTCGGCCTTACTTCTGTTTGATAGGGTTGTAATGCAACCCATTCACCATCGAAAAGTGTTTTGGGGTTATAGTATAGACCGCCGACACCTATGAACACATATGTTGGCAATACAAAATTTTTGAACCGTTGCGATGCTCCAAGAAAATTGTAGATGTTTCTTTTTTGTTGTTCCCTAAAAATATAAAACTCATATTGTGCGGCAAGTTCAATAATTGAGGTGCGTACTTCGAATTGGTTACCAACTTTTGTTCCATAAGCATCATTCGCGTATAAATAACCTGCTGTAAGCCCTACTTTGACTTTATGCTTGTCGTTCAATGCCATTCGTCCACCAATTACACCCAGTGGCCTCCATGCGTTTATATTTGTCCAAAAGTATTTCCCCAGGCCTTCATTCTTAGGAGCACCAACATCACCCATGAAATTTGAAACACCTCCGCCCACTATGGCTTCATAACGCAATTTCTTCCACTTGTATACTTGACCATCAGCTTTTTGAACAAATGTAACAAAAAATAGAAGTGCTATTATAATTGGGGCTATTAATCTCATGTTATATTCTTTTTGCATAGTGTTTAATGCTTACAACTTTCAAATATAGGTTAAAATTTCGGCATTCCATTACGTCCGGTTCTCAATTTATATGTTATATTAATTACCATAAACATATAATAGTCGTTGTATTTTGGGTTACCTCTTATATCTTGTTCGCCTAATTCAAAGCCATACGTGCTTGGATCTGCTAAATACTGCTCAACCGGATCATCGAAAAGCTCCGGGTCTACATACGTGGTGCTGACATCATCGATATAATCTGTAAAGGTTAAACGACCACCGTATTCAAGTCCAACACTAATTTTTTGTGTTAATGGATATTTCAACCCAAATCCTAATGGTACGGAGACCTGCAGTCGGCTATATTTTTCGCGTGTTTCAATTTTGCCCTGACCTTCTGTCCCTATCGGTTGCAAGCTATACCAATCTCCATCGGGCCCTTTTGCCTGCGGGTTGAACCAAAAAAGATTTACTCCGGTAAACAAGTATGCATTCAGGTTCAGGCTTGCCAGCGAGAATTTCCCTCTCCTTCTTGATCTTCTATAACGGCTAATTTTTTCTTTTAGTACTGAGTATTCTGCTTGAAAACCCAGCTCGATGATTGGTGCACGAAAATGAAGATTTCGTTGTTTGCGGTATTCATTATCTGCATTTTTATCATCTCCACTGAGATAACCAAAAGACAAAGCCCCCTTAACGGCCAGTGGTTCAAGGACTTTATACCTAAGCCCTAAAGAAATTAGTGGCCTGGTGGACGAAAACTCAAAATCTTTCCAAAAGGCTCCGGCCTCTTCTGACCCACCAAGTTCGCCCATGAAATTTGTTGCTCCTAATCCACCGTAGAGTTCGTAACGAGTTCTTTTCCAACGCATGCTTTGCGCAGATACCAATGTTGGAAGCAGTAATATAAGTATACTTATGATAAATATTCGGTTCATCTGTTTATAATTTTGATATTAGCGGTCAACAACTGTCCATGTAATAATCCAGGCCTGTGGTTGTCCCAATATTCTGCATACTGATAGCACCAGAATAAAGGCTCCCTGTTAATCATTGGTAAATTTGTCAAGATTTTCATCATGGCTCGGTTCCTAAATATTTGTTATAAGCTGGAATATATTCAAAACGTAAAAATATATATAATTAATAATCTATCAAAAGGTTGATACAATTTTAGATATAATTTAATGAAATATCATGATTTTTTGATTAAAACCTTAATTTCTTTTATCAATCCCCCACATCAGTTTGTTCCGTATTGTATTAAAATAGGAGTGTCCGTGAATTTTTACCACTTTTACACAAAAAGGTGCTTTTTGTAATATAAAGGTATCATTCTTTTCAAAATAAAAACTTCTGGCATCTAATGAGGCTATATGTTTTTTTGTCGGACTCTCAACTTGTAATTTGATTTCATGATTAGCATTAATTACCAAAGGCCGAACAGTAAGGTTATGCGAGGCGATTGGGGATACAATAAAATTATTTGACTCGGGCACAACTATAGGTCCTCCCACAGACATTGAATAAGCTGTAGAGCCGGTTGGTGTTGAGATGATTAAGCCATCTGCCCAGTATGAGTTTAAAAATTCGCCGTTTACCCAGGCATGTATTTTTATCAATGTAGCCTTATCGCTCTTTCGTATTGTAAAGTCATTAAGGGCATACGCAAAATCCTGCTTTAAGGCATTTGAGCATTTCATACTAATTAATGAACGATTTTCGACATTATAATTATTGCTCAACACTTCTGCAAGCGCAGTTTGAATTTCTGCCGGTGCAATATCGGCCAAAAAACCAAGTCTTCCACTATTCACACCCAGTATTGGGATATCCCTATCACGAATGTATGTCACCGATTCCAAAAATGTACCATCACCCCCTATGCTGATCATCATGTCAAGTTCAGGATCAACGTTATTATGACTATCAAATTGTTGATGATCTGGAATAGGTATGTTATTCCTTTTTAATTGTGTTGACAATTTTGAAAAAATTTGCAGTTGAATACCATTTATGGAGAAAAGATCAACTATACCCTGAACAACGGATAGAAAACTCTTATTGAGCGCCCTGCTATAAATTCCTATTTTCATTGTGCGATTAACCGTGTTTATTAAACTATGTAACGAATATAATTATTATTTCACTGAACCAATGTTTGAATAGTTATTTTTTGCTAATTAACATTTTCTTATTCTAATCAAATACAATGAAGATAAAATTATGTAAGTTTGCCGGAAAAATAATTATACCATGGTAGTAGAAGAAAAAATTCTGATTCTGGACTTCGGATCCCAGTATACACAACTAATAGCCAGACGTGTTAGAGAATTAAATGTTTATTGTGAAATTTTCCCGTTCAATAATATTCCGGAGATAAACTCTAATATTAAAGGTATAATTCTGTCGGGCAGTCCTTTTTCGGTTCGTGATAAAGATGCCCCCCAACCAGATTTAGATAAAATAAGCGGTAAAGTTCCAATTTTGGGGATTTGTTACGGGGCACAATACCTTGCCCATAACGCTGGCGGAACAGTGCAACCTTCAAGGCATCGTGAATATGGCCGGGCAAATTTAACTTCTATAGATAAAGAATCGAAACTGTTTCAAAATATGACGTTAAACACGCAGGTTTGGATGTCTCACGGCGATACGATTATAGACATGCCCAAAGAATTCAAACCCATTGCCAGTACCCATGATGTAAAAAATGGTGCTTTTGAAATAGAAGGTCAAGATACATTTGGGATACAATTTCATCCGGAAGTTTATCATACAACAGAAGGAAAAACACTGCTGGAAAATTTCGTAAGAAATATTTGCGGAGCAAGTGGTACATGGACAGCCGCTTCTTTTGCAGAGGCTACCATTAAAGAACTGCAGGAAAAAATTGGTAATGAAAAAGTGGTTTTGGGTTTATCAGGTGGCGTAGACAGCAGCGTAGCCGCTGTATTGCTTGATAAAGCAATTGGGAAACAGCTCAACTGTATTTTTGTTAACAATGGTTTGTTACGTAAAAATGAGTTTGAAGAAGTACTGGCATCATATAAAGATATGGGCTTAAATATTAAAGGTGTTGATGCAAGTGATAAATTCCTGGATCAGCTTGAAGGAGTGAGTGATCCCGAGCAAAAAAGAAAAATTATCGGACGTGTGTTCATAGAGGTTTTTGATGAAGAAGCAACAAAAATAAAAGATGTAAAATGGCTTGCCCAGGGAACTATATATCCGGATGTTATAGAATCTGTTTCTGTTAATGGCCCTTCTGCTACAATTAAATCGCATCACAATGTAGGTGGTTTACCAGAAAAAATGGATTTAAAAATTATTGAACCTTTAAAGTTATTATTTAAAGATGAAGTGCGCAAAGTGGGCAAAGCTTTAGGGATTCATAAACAACTGATTAGCAGGCATCCATTTCCGGGACCCGGTCTTTCTATCCGAATATTAGGAGAAATTAACAGGGAAAAGGTAAGAATATTGCAAGAGGTTGACAGCATCTACATTAAACACATGAAAGCTGAAGGATTGTATGATGATGTATGGCAGGCCGGAGCCATATTGCTTCCAATTCAATCTGTGGGAGTTATGGGTGACGAGAGAACATACGAGCAAGTTGTTGCATTACGAGCTGTTGCTTCTACAGACGGAATGACTGCTGATTGGGTGCACTTACCTTATGAATTTTTAAGCAAAGTATCGAATAAAATAATTAACCAGGTGAAGGGAGTAAACAGGGTTGTTTACGATATAAGTTCTAAACCACCTGCAACAATAGAGTGGGAATAATTGCTACGTGTAATAAAGAGTAAATGCCATCGTTTTTATTCATGGCTGTTTGTCTCCTTTAAAATCATCCAAATTCCTGCGCTCCTTTTTTGTTGGGCGGCCCGATCCTCTTTGCCGGTAGCCATCGATATTGTACCGCATCATATCGATTTTTGCAAGTTCTTCTTCCGGGGTAAGGTCTTCCATATAATCTTTCACAAGCTTAGCCCCCATTCTTTTCTCGGCCAAATCTAAAACTTTGTAGGTGCAAATTAAGGGTGGCTTTTTAACGTCTATTACTGTTCCTATAGTGATATTTTTTCCGGGTTTAACAGCTTCGCCATCTATCAAAACCTTTGATTTTTTGCAAGCGTCAGCAGCTATGCTTCTTGTTTTAAAAACCCGAACTGCCCACAACCATTTATCTACACGTACTGAATCAGAATCACTCATTTTTTCCATATTTTTTGACAAAGTTCATAATTATTATACAAAAACTGATCATTTTTCGTTCACAAAGGTGGGAAATCACGAAAAATTGCTTGCTTTAGTTAAAAATTAATTATTAGTTTTGTAGCACTTTGAATATTAGGATATGAGGAGATTTTTGAGTTTTATATTTATTGTTTTAACCTTTTCGATAAATATCTGGGGGCAAACAGGCGACAAATACCTGATCGGCAATCAGGTTCTTGACGCCAATGAATCTATTGACCCTAAGTACTTTAGTGAAGAATTGTTAGAGAAACTCATTTTCATCCAAATAAACCAAATCAGAACAGAACGTGGTTATGATCCTTACGATAATTCGGAACTCCTGTTTAAGGCAGCTAAGCTTCAGGCCAATTACATGTCTAAAATTGGTGATGACACGCATGACAATAAAGATTATGAAACAACAACCGAACGCCTGAAGCATTTCGGCGGATCAGGTCGCGGCCTTGAACTTGTTGAAAAAGAAATGATTAAAAAAAGGGGCATTTACTATACATATAAGCAGTTAGCCAGCAATATTGCTTTTGGGTGGTTTAATTCCAGCCGCGACTCCAAATATTTGTATTCAGATGAATATACGCTTACTTCAGTGGGCGTTGCCATGGGAAAAAAGAAAAGGAAAGTATACATATCGCTGATTCTTGGAAATTTTCTTGCCGGAAATGAAGGAGCAAAACATATTGGCAGTTTGCCGATAGAGATTACAGAACCCAGGTTATTTTTCTGGAAAAGGTTACACCACTATGATGATAGGATTTGCAGAAAAACAGACAGACTTGAAAACCTTAGTTTACTGCAATCAGCATTAACAATAAAAAATGGGAAAGAAATCTATCTTGATTTTGACAATGCATGGACTTTGAAACGATTTTTACGGGAACGAAAAGATGGTTTAGCCATTGATATCATTATTAAAGATCAATATTTATGTGGCGTGCCTAATAAGGTAGATTTCTCACTTGTGAACCGTGGCATTAGACTCAAGCCTGTCTATTCCAACGAGTTTTGGAGAAAAAATGAGATTGAAGGGAAATATGTTAGAGAAGTAAAAGTGCCTCTTGGAGAACTGCCCGATGAAATTGCCAGTGCTGACTATGAACTCAACTTATTACTTTTGCAGGACAATCATGTTTGTAAAAGCATACCTTCATCTTACCTGTCTGCATGTGAGGGTGAATACGAACAACCCTTGCAAGTACTTGCCGATACAGTAACCATAAATTCAAAGTTTGATTACAAACCTGTTGCAGATAGTACTGCTTTAAGTTTCAATATTCCGTTTGAGAAGAAAAAATTTACGTATCGTGCGGAAGATATTGAGCCATTTTTAAAATTACTAAAAGAACCCGATTTCCTCATTTATGAATTAAAAATATCAGCATACTCTTCAATCGAGGGAGTTATTGAAGAAAATGAAATGCTTCAAAGAAGGAGGGCAGAAAGTATAATCAATGCCCTTCGGCAACGGCAACGGGACAGCATTATCTCTGAAATAAATACTGAGCCTGCATGGGAGCAATTTAAGAAAGACATTACATCCACCCAACATAATGTATTAGCTTCCATGGAAATGGAGGAAGCCCAGGATTACATCCGCAAATATGACTTAAATAAACAGCTGGAACCAATATTGAAAAAACACAGGTACGCGCAAATTGACATGAAGGTAACTTATGACATTAGCGGGCCAAAAGAGCAGGATTTTGTCATGAGTAAATTCAATAAAGCTGTTGAAAAAAATGATTTACCAATGGCGCTCTCTATCCAAAAATATATCATGAAAAAAGTAATAAACGGCAAATATTCCATGTCAGCTGTTTATAACCAAAACATACCCGAAAAAGCCAGGTTTGCCGGCCTTCTAATGAATAAGTTGTGGCTCGAAATGAAAGGTACGAATACCAGTGCAAGAGAACATAAAGAGCGTATAGCAGAACTGCATGAACTAGACAGATATAATGAATATATTGCATTTAACCATGCCCTTTGCAGGGTTAAATATGAGCCTGTTAAAGACGAACGACAAATAAAAAATATCCAAAACGATATTGATCGGTTTTACTACAAATCGTTCACAAAAGAAACGGTTGACAACTTGAATATGCGCTTTCAATTTAAGGTTATAAATGCCGCAGATTCTTTAGAAGATAAGGAAGATATAATTGAAGACCGTCTTGAGCAAATTAAAAAAATCGTAGATATCAGGGATGAAAGCATTGATAATTCACTCAGGCTTGCAGAACTTTTTATTCAAAACAAGGATTATGTTTTTGCTTTGGAAATTCTTGATGCTTTTGTTGAATATCCATCGGCTCCGGAGGAGATGATATTTACATATTTATCGTTGTGCAGCAGATTTGAAGACCAGATGCTCAGCAGAAAATTTGCGCGGGTAATGCGCAGCGCCTATCAGCTAAATCCCGACAGGTACTGTCAGTTATTTGACGGAAACCATTTCTCCTACAGGGTTTTTGAGAACCCAATAATCAAATCTTTCTATTGTAATGAATGTGGAGCTCCTCAAATTTCAAAACACGGGGAAGAATAATTCACCTAATGTTTATCGAAGATTACTTATTATTGAACTGGTTCATGGTACGTTGTATACCAATTGTGCCAAAAGCTTTGACTGCTTCAATGCATTTTTCAATTCGTTCGGGAAGGTGCTCTCTTTCATCGGGCTGCCATTTTCCAAGTACGTAATCAACCTGTTGGCCGGTTGAAAACTCATCACCAATACCAAATCTTAACCTGGCATATTTATTTGTGCCAATGATCTCATTGATACTTTTCAATCCGTTATGACCTCCATCTGAACCCTTTGCCCTTATTCTGATTTTTCCAAAATTCAAGGCCAGGTCATCGGCTATTACCAATAAATTTTCAGTGCTTATTTTTTCTTTTTGCAGCCAATAGTTGACAGCTTTACCGCTAAGGTTTACATAGGTAGATGGTTTTATTAGAATAAACTGTCTTCCTTTGAACTTATATAACGCTTTATCACCATACCGGGCAGGTGTAAAAACAATATTGGACGCATCAGCCAATGCGTCCAATATTTGAAATCCTATATTATGGCGGGTATTTTTATACTCCTCACCAATATTTCCTAATCCTACTATTAGGTACTTCACGAATGAAATAGGTTTATTCGTTAGTTTCTTCTGCTGCTTCTTCAGCTCCTTCTGCTTCGCCTTCTTCGCCTTCTTCACCTTCTGCTTCTTCAGGTTCTTCGATGGTCATTGCAGCTGCAGCAGCTCTACCTGAGATAATTGCAAGAATTTGGTTATCGTGTCTGTCTGTAAATTCCAAACCTTTACGTTCCATATCTCCAACAAGTACACTATCTCCAACTTCCATGGTGCTAACATCGATGTCGATAGTATCAGGTATGTCTTTTAATAAGCCTTTTACTTCAAGATAACGTTTGCGAACACGCATTCTGCCTCCACTTGTAACTACACCGGGCGCGTTTCCAATTATGCGCATTGGTACAAGAACTGAGAATGGTTTTTTATCAGTTATTTCAAAGAAATCTATATGCAGAATCTCATCGCTTACAGGATGAAATTGAATTTCTTGCATAACAGCTTTATGCTGTTTTCCTTCAATATCTAACTGAGTTATGTACACATTTTGTGTGTACACCAAATCTTTAAATTCATTTTTATGTGCATAAAAATGAACATTTTTTCCTTCACCATATAAAACGCAGGGAACCATTTCCTGTTTGCGCAATTTTTTGGTGTCTTTCTTACCTGTTTTTTCTCTGTTTTTTACTTTTAATTCAAATACTTCCATTTTTAAACGTTTTTTGTGTTACTCAAACCTGCGATCAAAGGGTAACAGTTTCCCATCACACTTTAAACGTCAATTAATTCAGGGCGCAAATATACAAAAAAATTATACAATAAAGTTACCGCTAATGGATTCTCTGTGATAAACTTTTTTTATTGTATCGGCAAAAATATTGGAAACGGAGAGCACTGTTATTTTATCGCATTTTTCTCTTAAAGGAATTGTATTGCTTACAATCACTTCTTTAATCGGAGAGTTGCTGATTCGTTCAATGGCCGGACCGGAGAGTACGGGGTGAGTTGCAACAACACGAACACTCTTTGCTCCTTTTTGCATCATTATTTCAGATGCTTTTGTAATGGTGCCGGCAGTATCGATCATATCGTCTACAATTACAACATCGCGGTCTTTTACGGGCCCAATTACAGTTAATTGCCCTACCACGTTAGCTTTTTCTCGCGATTTGTGACTAATCACTAATGGTGTTTCGAGAAAACGCGCATACGCATTTGCTCTTTTGGTACCGCCCATATCCGGTGCTCCTATAACAAGACTACCGAGATTAAGAGACTTTATATAAGGTACAAAAAGTGATGAAGCGTAAAGATGATCTACGGGAACATTGAAAAAGCCTTGTATCTGATCGGCGTGTAAATCCATTGTCATCACGCGATCAACTCCGGTTGTATATAGCATATCGGCAACAACTTTAGCTCCAATACTAACACGTGGTTTATCTTTCCTATCCTGGCGCGCGAAACCAAAATAAGGAATCACTGCAATAACCTTATATGCTGAAGCTCTTTTTACAGCATCGATCATCATCATTAATTCTATCAGGTTATCGTTTGGCTGAAAAGTTGATTGAATAATAAATACATGTGCACCACGTACAGATTCTTCGAAAGAGGGTTGAAATTCGCCATCGCTGAATTTTTGCAGCGTGTATTTACCGAGTTTTGTTCCGTAGGCTCTTGTTATTTCTTCGGCTAAATAAGATGAACCTTCACCTGAAAAAATTTTAATTGGAGATTCTACTGACATTGTATTGAGTTTTGGGTGTATTTTTCCGCAAAGGTAAAAATTTAATCCTTGAAATGATTCCAAATTAGGGTCTCCATCGCAATATCATGTTTAAAAAAATGGTTTTATATCTGTTTGTTTATCTTTTCAATATGATTCAATATTTCTTCTTTCCCTTTTCCTTTGGCTGAAGATGTAAGAAAAAATGAAGGCAGCTCTTTCCATGACCTGGAAAGCTCTTTGCGGTAAAGCTCAAGTAAATTGGTCAATTGACCTGGTTTTACTTTATCTACTTTTGTAAAAATAATAGCCATTGGGATTTGATTCACACCCAACTCTTCTATAAAATCAAGATCAATTTCTTTGGGTTGATGCCGTGAATCAATCAAAACGAACAATTGAACCAGGTTGTGACGGTAAAGAATATATGAGTCGATTATTTTTTCGATTTTTGTTGCTATGGACTTGCTTCGCTTGGCATATCCATAACCGGGCAAATCGACAAGGTACCAATCATCATTGATAAGAAAATGATTAATTAACAGGGTTTTACCCGGTGTACCTGAAACCCTTGCCAGATTTTTTTTATTTGTGAGCATATTTATGAGGCTTGATTTCCCAACATTAGAACGCCCCACAAAAGCATATTCCGGAAGTTTGTGTTCGGGACATTTCCGATAATCCTCATTGCTCATTATATATTCTGCACTCTTTATTAGCATATTAAAAATTATAATCGGGATTTTCTGCATCGAATGTTCCTTCTACAAATACCCTGTTATTTTTGAAGTAAATGTAATGATAACTTTCAAAAATTCCATATTGATCGTAAACAGTAATATCTCTTATTTTTGCTTCTGATGGAGAAACAGTTAATACTATTTTTCTCGCATAAGATGATGGCACACTGATTTGCATTCGCTTTTTTAAATCAGAGGAAAGGCTTAGGTCATCATTCTCAATAATTAGAGAATAAAAGTTCACATGGTGCTTTCTGGCAAAGGTTAATAAATCTGTATCCCGGGTTACAGTTGCCTTTTTTATTTTATAAGCCCGATTCCTATACTCTAGAACTTTACAAGGTGCAGAATTTATGAGCGAATCTCTGACAAAAAGCTTTGACTCTTCTGTTTTGAAGGTTTTCAGCATATAAAATATTTCATTTAACATATAAGCCGGGTCGGCTTCAAAAATACTATGGTGCTGCCGCTTGAGAATTAGACTTGAATACGGTGACAAACGTATATTTGTAAAGGGAAACATGCCCGGATTAACAAGAGCTTTCTTTTTATTTTGTGTTTCATCGTAGAGTAATTCAATTGGATTGCGCAGATACTGTTGATAGTATATCTTTAATGGTTCGCGATTGATTCGAAAAAATGCAACTTGCTTATAATTTTCTTCTTTCATGCGGGCAAATAACCTGACTTTAAACTCCATTTTACCGGAAGATTGCACTGCTGAATCAATTTTTTTAAGCAGCTCCAGGGCTTTAGTGTCTATTTGTGAAGTACATTGAAGCGTGCCCAATAAAAAGATGAAACTAAGCTTCAGGAAGATATATTTCAAGAATTTCTGCCTCCTCATGAGGAATAATTTTTACCAATTCAAAAACGGCCGGGATTAAAATGGTTTCGCCTTTTGAAAGCCTTTCTGATTTACCATTTTCGCATTGAATTTCTATTTCGCCCCCAACACACATGTACACTACGAAAGAATCAGTTTTATTGTATTCAGCCTGATACGGCTCATCAATTATAAGTTTATTTAATACGAAGTATGGTGTTGATTGGATTTCATTTACCTGGTTTTTGTTTTGGAAGTAGTCGGTTCGAAATTCTGTTTGTTTTCGAAAATCTAAGGCTTCAAGGGCCTGCTCAACGTGCAATTCGCGGAGTTTTCCATCCTGCCCGGGACGGTTCCAGTCAAAAACACGATACGTTAGGTCTGATGATTGTTGAATTTCGGCAAATAAAACACCCGGCCCGGTAGCGTGAATTCGGCCTGCGGGCACATAAAACACATTGCCGCGTGAGGCTTTCTCCCTGTTTAAGACTTCTTTAACTGTGCCTTGCTCAATGTGTTTCCTGAATTTTTCTTTGGTCATTGGCTGGTTAAAACCCGTATAAACATAAGCATCCGGGGAACCATCTATCACATACCAAATCTCGGTTTTTCCATTT
Organism: uncultured Bacteroidales bacterium; assembly: GCA_964413185.1. Lineage (GTDB taxonomy): Bacteria > Bacteroidota > Bacteroidia > Bacteroidales > Salinivirgaceae > Salinivirga. The sequence continues at coordinate 18,072 of CAYPSX010000018.1, read as the reverse complement.
AGCTGATTTATTTTTTGTGCCATTTCATCGTCGGGATGAACCTGTACGGATAACAAGTCGTTTGCATCGATAAATTTAAAAAGTAATGGAAATTGAGTACCGAATCTGCCAAAGACTCTTTCGCCAACGAGGTCTCCCATATAAATTTCAATAATTTCATGCAGTCCGTTTCCTGCAAGAAATCCATTCTGCACAATTGAAATACTATCGCCTTCACCTGAAATCTCCCAACTTTCTCCGGTTTTATTTGTTGCTCCGGTTTTGTTGAGAATGTTTTTCAGCCGCTCACCACCCCAAACTTTCTCTTTATAAATGGGTTTAAATTTTATTGGATATAATTCACTCATAATATTTAACTCTAATTGTTTGTCCATAATGTCCGATATCTGCGTTGTTGCTCAAATTTAAAATCCTCACATACCCTATGTATGCTGCGGTTTTAAATTCTCACACGCCTTGATCTCGAACATTCTGAACTAAACATTTCACTTCATGGACAGGCTATAATTAAATGTGAAGATATAAAAAACACGCATTAAGCCAATCTTTTAGTGCTCAATAATAAATTATGCCTGAAAGAAAACTTCAAATAAATTCATTTTAAAGAATTGGTATTTTTTTGTGATTGTATTTTTTAGGCAATTGTTTATTTTTTACCTTTAAGCCAAAAATGATAATAGGTATTGCAGGCGGAACAGGATCGGGAAAAACGACAGTAGTTCGAAAAATTGTAGAATCCATTCCGAAAAACGAAGTCAGCGTTCTATCACAAGATGCTTACTACAAAGACAACAGTCACTTACCCATGGAAGAGCGCATGGAGATAAATTTTGACCATCCCAACAGTCTGGAATTTGATCTGCTTATAGAAAATATAAAACAATTAAAAGAGAACCAGCCCGTTAACCAGCCAATTTATTCGTATGTAACATGTACACGGAGCGAAGAAACAACCATTGTTCAGCCACGCAAAGTAATCATAGTTGAAGGTATTCTTGTTCTCACTAACCCGGAGCTCAGGGACTTATTTGACATAAAAGTTTTTGTGCATGCCGATGCCGATGAGCGGTTAATGCGGGTAATTATACGCGACCTTGAGGAGCGGGGTAGATCTGTGAACAAAACACTTGAGCGTTATGAAAAATCTGTAAGACCCATGCACTTGCAATTTATTGAACCTTCGAAATCGTATGCAGATCTGATTGTTCCGCAAGGCGGCAAGAATAAGGTTGCCATTGACATTTTGACACAAATAATAAAAATGAACCTCGAATAAAACCAAATATTTATGCAAGGGCCCTCCATTTACGAATACCAGCTCGGCAATATTTTGTTTCTTGATATTGAGACAGTTCCTATTGAACCAAGTTATGGCGAATTAAATGCCATTACCCGGGAGCTTTGGGACAAAAAAGCAAACAAAATAAAGAGACAGGAAGATGAAACCCCGGAAATATTATTCCCTCGTGCAGGTATATATGCTGAATTCGGGAAAATTGTATGCATTTCATGCGGCTTTGTAACACCTAAAGGAACAATCAGGATAAAATCTTTTGCTGACGATGATGAAAAATTGCTGCTTTCTGCTTTTGCCCAAATGCTTGAAAAAAAATTCAACAGCCCTAACAAACTCCTTTGCGCCCACAATGGAAAAGAATTTGACTTTCCTTATATTGCCAGGCGCATGTTGATTAATGGCATCAAGCTACCACCCATATTGCAAATTGCAGGGAAAAAGCCCTGGGAAATACAGCATTTGGATACACTTGAATTATGGAAGTTCGGTGATTACAAGAATTATACTTCGCTGAACCTGCTCACACACGTTTTTAATATCCCAACGCCTAAAGACGATATTGATGGAAGCGATGTTTATAAGATCTATTGGAATGACAATGACCTGAAAAGAATTGTTGTTTACTGCCAAAAAGACGTAATTGCCATAATTCAGTTGTTCAGGCGTTATAGAAATGAGCCACTTTTTACCGATGAACACATTGAAATAACAGATTAGTCAAGAAATTCGTTCACAATTGCCATGAATTCGTCAGGTTTCTCTGCATGGAGCCAATGACCTGTATCCTCAATCGTTTCTATTTCGGCATACGGAAAAATACGTCGGATAACAGCAATATCTTCGTCGCCAATATATCCGCTTTCGCCACCCCTGATAAAAATTACAGGAAAACCGGTCAGTGGGCTCACCATATCCGGATCAATACCTTCAAGAATATTGTCGATACTATCCCACAAACCCTGTAAATTCAACATCCAATAAAAAGACTTATCTGATTGTTTTCGTTGCAGATTTTTGAGCAAAAATTTCCGTATGCGTTGCTGGGGAATGTATTCAGCTAATTTTTCTTCTGCCTCTGTTCGGTTGTTCAATTTTGGTAAATCCAAAGACATCAATCCCTCAAATATTGTCTTATGAAAAAGGTTTTTCGCATCTTCAAGGCTTTCGTAGCCCACGGGTGACATATCTACTACAATTAAAGCACTAACGCGCTCCGGATGCTCCAGTGCAAAAAACATGGCAGTTTTTCCGCCCATGCTGTGCCCCATTAAAACAGCGCGTTCAATTTGTTGTTCATCCATGTATTGTAATAAATCGCCTTCCATGGCAGTGTAATTATGCTCATCGGAATGTGGAGAATGACCATGGTTTCGTTGATCTACCAAATGTATCTGGAACCGGTCGGACAGTTGTTTTCCGTGCGACAACCAATTATCAGAAGAGCCATATAAACCGTGCAGTATGATTAATGGCTGTCCGTTGCCAATTATTTGACTATTTAACTTCATTTGTTAATTCTCTATTTTAAGTTTATTTCCCGCAAATACATTTGTATTACATTTTCGAGGCCATAATATAAAGCATCGCTGATAAGAGCGTGGCCAATAGACACTTCATGCAGTGGCTTCACGTTTTGCACAAAAAAACGGAGGTTATGTAAATCAAGATCGTGACCTGCATTTACAGCCATTCCATATTCATGGGCAATTTGTGCGCCTCTGGCAAAAGGTTCAACAGCTTTTTCTTTATTCTGTTTAAAATTTTCGGCATAGGGTTCGGTATACAGCTCTACCCTGTCGGTTCCGCTATCTGCTGCATGCTTAATAAATTCAGTCTCTGTACCCACAAAAATGGAAGTACGTATGCCGGCATTTTTAAATTTTTCGATAACATCTTTCAAAAAATCTTTGTGCTTGATGGTATCCCATCCGGCATTACTTGTAATAGCATCGGGCGGATCGGGCACTAAAGTAACCTGATCGGGCTTAACAGACAAAACCAAATTGAGAAAACTCTCCGATGGATAGCCTTCGATATTAAACTCTGTAATAATTTCAGGTTTAATGTCTCGTACGTCCTGATACCGTATGTGCCGTTCATCGGGTCGTGGATGAACAGTTACACCTTGCGCGCCAAAACGCTGACAATCAACAGCTGCTTGTTTTACATTTGGAATATTTCCCCCTCTGGCATTTCTTATTGTAGCAATTTTATTTATGTTTACACTTAGTCTTGTCATAATTAATTTTTTTTTGCATAAGTTTTGATTACTTTAGAACAACAAATGTAAGGATTTTTTATTTTTCGGGTTTTGAAGTAAAAAGATAATGTGAAGCCTTGTGAAAAAAGCTGATTCGATTATAAATTAAACAGAAAGTACCACTATGATAGCTAACCAAATAATGTCGGATGTAGTTCCTGCCCTGAAACCAGAAGATTTTTGCAACACCGCATTAAGCTGGATGGAGGTTTTTCGCATTTCACACCTACCCGTTGTTGAAAACCAAAAATTTCGCGGAATTGTGTCTGATTCAGCAATTTACGATGCCAACACTTTCGATCAGCCGGTTAAAAGTTTGAAAAATCAATTTCTTGACATCTATATTCAACCCCAGCAACACTTTTTTGAGATTATAAATGCTTTTCATCAGTATCGTTTAACGGCTTTACCTGTGGTAAATAAGAAAAATTACTTTAAAGGATTGATTACACTGCCAACGCTCATCGACAATTTTTCGGAGCTTTTAGCTTCAGACTCGCCCGGCGGTGTTATTATTTTGGAAATGCACAGTAATGATTACAGTTTAAGCGAAATAGCCCAGATAATTGAAGGCAACGATGCCAGAATTCTTGCAAGTTATATTTCAAATGTAAAAGATTCCATGCGAATGCGGGTGACCTTAAAAATAAATAAAATGGACCTGACATCTATTTTGCGTACTTTTGAACGATACGAGTACGAAATAAGTGCTACATATAGTGAAGACGACAAGCTCGAAGATACTATGCAAGACCGCTATGATTCTTTTATGAAGTATTTAGACGTTTAACCAACAGGATTAGTCTATTTGTTATTACATCAAAAGACCAACCCATGCGATTTTTTTTACTCGGAACAATCCTGCTACTTTTCCATAGTATTCTGTTTGGTCAAAACACAGAACGTATGGTTATTAACCAGATTGAGTTCAATGGGGTCGAGAAAACAAAAATGCACGTATTATTGCGCGAATTAACTTTTAGCCAGGGCGATACGCTGCATAATGCAGAAGAAGAAATAAGAAAATCGCAAAACAATCTTTACAATACGCGCCTTTTTCATTATGTAAAATATACGTTTACACAAAGGAATGATAGCATTGCAGTTACATTCAACATGCAGGAAAGATGGTATTTATGGCCAATTCCCATTTTTGAATATGCCGATCCGAATCTGGCAACCTGGGTAAGGAGAAAAGAAATTGATTATTTGAATTACGGAATTGTTGTTGAGCAGCGAAATTTCAGGGGACTTAACCAGAAACTCCGCTTAAAATTGAGGTTGGGCATTCGCGAGCAATATGGTATTGAATACAGTTTTCCAAAATTTGGAAATAACAAAAATGTGGGAGGTTATATAGAAACTTCATTTTTCAGGCAAAAGCAAATACATACGGATATTGAAGATTTACAGTACACCGATATAAAAGCAGATGAGTATATTTACCATGAAGCCAGAGCCATAGCGGGAGTTCAGTGGCGCCCTCAACATTACGCAAAACATTTATTTAAAATCGGTTATCGTTTTTTTAACTATAACGATTCAATTGATTCTCTTTTTGGAGAACCCGTTTCAAATAAAAGTCATTACCTGAGTATTGGCTATACATTTAACTATTTTAGAGGAGATTACGTTGTATATCCGCTAAACGGAACAAAACTGAACATTCAATCGGAACTGGGTTTAGGAAAAAGGAGCTACGCTTTTGCCGATATTCAGCTTGGTGTGCACAGGGAATTAATTGACCGCTTAACATTTTCATACGGTGCCAATGCGTTCGTATCTTTTACAGAACAATACCCCTACTTCATTTTCACCGGCCCGGCAAAAAACTGGTATATACGCGGTTTTGAGGATTACATTTACCAAAACGACCTGATGTTGCTCAACCGGTTTCAATTAAAATATACGATAGTTGATCATGCTGATTTCAAGTTTGAGTTTGTTCCTTCGGAAAAATTCAATGCGCCATTTCTGAGTATTTTTTTCAACGCTTTTACAGAAATTGGGTACGGAACAAATGTATTTGTAGATTTCACTTATGTAACACCGATTAGTGCCGGTGTCGGTGTTGATTTTCTAACATATTATGACTGGATTGGCAGGCTGGAGATTGCGCGAAACAATTTAGGAGAGACCTGGTTTAATGTCCATTGGGGGTACGTTTTTTAAAAAAAGCTATGTTCACTTTAAAATTAAATCCCCAACATTAAATTAATGCCGGGGATTGTTTTTTAAGAAACCAACCATTATTGAACAGCAGCCAGCACATTAATTGAGCCCCAGCCAAAGTCATCATCGCGATATGGATAAAGACTTGCCGACTCTTTCATTCGCTGTAAAACCTGAGCCCTTGACCACCCGGGGTTTTTGCCCCAAATGAGTGCAGCAATTCCGGCAGTTGTTGCAGTAGCAACGGAAGAGCCGCCAACGTATGTCCGGGTATTATCGTAATAACCGAGCGAAACAGATTTATGATCATTATTGGCACGTTGCATAATTACGGTAAAGTCGATTTTATCACCTTTGTGACAGACGTCGCACTCTGTATAGCCTGCCATATCTTTGATTCCCGTAACAGCAACTGTTTCATTCATGCTTGCAGGAAAGATAACCCCTGCCCAGTTGGTAAAAGTAGTAGATGTACCACCCGCGGCAATAATCATTTTGCCTTTTGAGTAAGCATATTCCACTGCATCACGAACATTGCCAATACTAAAAACATGTCCAATTGACATTGAAATTACCCTGACATCGGAACGATTGCCCAGTTCGGTTAATGCGCGAGACACTCCTCTTTTTTCGTGATAACCATCTACAACTACATTTTTAACAGCCCTGTATGCAACTAAGTTACAATTATATGCAACACCTGTTGGCAAATTGCGATTATTCCTCGGGCCGGCAATAGTTGCTCCCATAAGTGTTCCGTGCCCGCACTTATCGTGGTAGCCATCGGTATCATTAGACCATGGCCAGAATGAATCTACATAAACTCCTTTTTTAATAATGTTGCGGTTGTTTGAATAACCAGATTCAAAACCACTTCCGAGCAACGATTGATCGTCTGAAATACCTGTATCAATTAACCCAACCGTTATTCCCTGTCCGGTAGAATGCGCCCATGCCTGCACGATTTGATGCCTAAGATATGTCCATGATACCTGACAACCGGGAGCCATTGTTTCGTAGTCTTCACTTGCAACAGGAACAACTGTTTTATCGCATCCTGATGAACTCTTTTGAAGTGCTTCGTGCGTAAAATACCTAAAACCATTGGGTTCAATGTATCGAATTTCATCAAGACTTTGCAGTGCAATCACCGTTTCCAATGAAGTAATTTTCACATCAACATAATTAAGAATTTTGGGCTCATGCACAAGAATGTCTTCTGATTTTAATGTTTGCTTTTGCTGGTTTGAGCGTTCAACAGCCAAAACAGTTTCCAACACTTCTTTTTGCGCTTGCTTTTGCTTGTTTGTTTTTTCTTCTGAATAAGCTACCCGACTGTAGCCAACAGTCAGAATCGCGTCACCATGCATGGCAGCACTCCATAAAACATACGGATCAACATCTTTCCAGTAAAAGTCACCACTTTCTTTAACTTGTTTTTCTATCAGTTTCCTGATATCATTTTCAGGTATCAATTCCTGATTTGTTTCATTTTCGCATTCGTTTTGCAACACGTCCTCATCTTGACATGAAAACATGACAACAAAAGCCAATACAGCTAAAAAATAAATTCTCTTCATAATTGCCTTTAATTTAGTTAGTATTATCAATAACAATTATCAAAAATAAGAAATTATTTTACGAACTCCCAGAATTATACTGTTAATAAAATATTAACTGAATCTAAAAATTTAAATTATGGGATTTCTTATTTCGCTCCATTAGAAAAAATTGACGGTTATTGTCGGGCCACCGAATTATATCGCCGTCGCAAGCGCTCATTGTTTTGTCGAAAACTTGTTTTGCCTCGGCTTCAAAGTATTTATCATCGGTGTATCGGGTGCTGAAATGACCAATGAACAGGCGTTTCACATGCGCTTCTTTTGCGAATTGCGCAGCTTGTTTTGTTGTGGTGTGTAACGTTTTGCGTGCCAATTTCAGGTCATCGTGGAGGAATGTGGCTTCGTGATAGAGTATGTCTGCATTTTCAATGAAGGATAAATGTTTTCTGGAAAATAATGTGTCTGTCATGAATACATAATTGCGGGGAGGCAGGGGATCGGTTGTGATTTCTTTATTCGGAATAGTTTTTCCGTTACGGGAAATATTTTCACCGGCTTTCACCTGAATTATTTCCGGTATAGAAATTTCGTACTCTTTGATTTTATTTGCCAGAATTTTCCGTGGTCTTGGTTTTTCTTCAAATTTAAAGCCCCAGACGGGCATACTGTGCCTGAGCCCGAAGCTGTGTACTTTCATCACCTTATCTTCAAAAATGATGTTGGGTTCATTCGTTAAGAAAGGTTTAAAATTAAGCGGGAACGGTGGTTTTTCGAATTGTGGTTTCAGTACAGTATGTAGTAATTCTTCGAGCTGTGGCGGGCCGTAGATATTGAGTGGCCTGTCGCGCCCCACGAGTGCCATTGTGGAAATAAGACCAAAGAGCCCGAAAAAATGGTCGCCATGCAGATGACTTATAAGGATGTGGTTAATGTGGTTAAAGGAAATTTTATTTTTGCGTAGTTGGTGTTGTGTTCCTTCGCCACAATCAATTAAAAAAAACCGCTCGAGCACATTGAGTGCCTGAGCGGTTGTATTTCGGTTCGATGTGGGTAATGCTGAGCCTGAACCAAGAATTGTCAGCTCAAAACGCATTATCCTTTATCGAGTTCTTTATTCAACATTTCTTCAGCTTGTACCATATCATCGGCGATATTGAGTACTGTATCGAGCTGAGAAATTGTAATGAGTCGTTCTACAGCGGTTTGAAGACCGGATAGGATAAAAACTCCGTTTGCGTTTTTACATAGCCTGTTTGCTACAAGAATTGCACTCAGGCCTGACGAATCGCAATACCGGGCATTGCTTAAATCGAGGATAATGTTCTTTTCGCCATTTCCGGCAATAAGCACTAGTTCCGATTTTAAAGATGGGGCAATGTGTGTATCGAGCTTGTCGACCATTACCTGAATCTCTGTATACTTATCTTTCTTTTCTATTTTAAAATCCATATCAGTAAAGAATTTTAGATAAAAATACGATAACCTTTCCGATCATCCAAAAAAATCTTGCTATTACTCATCTTTTTTTGAGTCATCAGATTTTTTTGTTTCAGCAGATTTTGCCTTTTTAGCTGATTCACTGTTCATTTCCTCTTTTAAAGCTGCCAATTCAGAAATATCACCCAGGGTTGTTTTTTCCAGGTTATCTTTCAATTTTTTGGTTGCTTTTTTGGTTGCCGAACGATTTGCTGAATTTTCAGCACGTTTTTCGTCTTCAAAAATGCGGCTGTGAGAAACAATGATTCGCTTAGCATCTTTATTAAATTCGATTACTTTGAAGTTGGTTCTTTCATCGAGGCCAACTTTTCCGCCATCTTCTTTAACAAGGTGTTTTGGTGTTGCGAAACCTTCTACACCGTAAGGAAGTGCTACAACAGCTCCTTTTTCAGTGAGTTCGGTAACTGTACCTTCGTGTACTGAGTCTACGGCAAAAATTGTTTCGAATACTTCCCATGGGTTTTCTTCGAGTTGTTTGTGGCCGAGGCTCAAACGACGGTTGTCTTTGTCTATTTCGAGTACAACAACTTCAATTTCTGCTCCTATGGAAGTAAATTCTGCCGGGTGTTTCACTTTTTTAGTCCATGACAGGTCTGAAATGTGAATCAGTCCGTCAACACCTTCTTCGATTTCAACAAATACGCCAAAGCTGGTAAAGTTGCGCACTTTAGCTTTATGTTTTGAATCGACCGGGTATTTTTTCTCGATATCCTGCCATGGGTCTGGTTTAAGTTGTTTCATTCCCAGTGACATTTTGCGCTCTTCGCGGTCGAGTGTAAGTACAACGGCTTCTACTTCGTCGCCTACTTTCAGGAATTCCTGTGCGCTGCGCAAGTGTTGCGACCACGACATTTCGGAAACGTGGATAAGTCCTTCTACGCCGGGTGCAATTTCTACAAATGCTCCGTAATCGGCCATTACAACAACTTTTCCTTTCACTTTGTCGCCAACTTTGAGGTTTGGATCGAGTGAATCCCATGGATGCTCGGTGAGTTGTTTCAGTCCGAGAGCAATTCGTTTTTTATCGTCATCAAAGTCGAGGATAACGACATTGAGTTTTTGATCCAGTTCTACAATTTCTTCAGGATGAGAAATACGGCCCCATGAGAGGTCGGTAATGTGGATCAATCCGTCTACGCCACCAAGGTCGATAAATACACCGTAAGATGTGATGTTTTTGACTGTACCTTCAAGTACCTGACCTTTTTCAAGTTTGGCGATAATTTCTTTTTTCTGCTGTTCAAGTTCAGCTTCGATAAGTGCTTTGTGCGAAACAACAACGTTTTTATATTCCTGGTTGATTTTCACAACTTTGAATTCCATTGTTTTTCCTACAAATACATCGTAATCGCGAATGGGCTTAACATCGATTTGTGATCCGGGAAGGAATGCTTCAATTCCGAATACATCGACAATCATACCACCTTTAGTACGGCATTTGATGTAGCCTTTAATGATTTCATCATTTTCAAGGGACTGGTTAACGCGATCCCACGAGCGGAGTGCACGTGCTTTTTTGTGTGAAAGTTTAAGCTGTCCGTCTTTGTCTTCCTGCGTTTCAACATAAACTTCTACTTTGTCGCCCACTTTAAGATCGGGGTTGTAGCGAAATTCATTGGCATTAACAATTCCTTCTGATTTGTAACCAATATTGATAAGCACTTCGCGTTTTGTGATACCCACAACGGTTCCGTCAACAACTTCGTTTTCACCGATTGTCGACATTGTGTTATCATAAAGTTGTTCAAGCTCTTGGCGTTCTTCATTTGAATAACCATCGATTTCTTTTTCGTAGTTATCCCAATCAAACTCTTCAGTTTGAGGAGCGGAGGCGGCTTGAATTTCTTCTTCTTTTTTTACCTCGTCCTGTTCCAAATTTCTTTCTTCTTCATTCATTAATAAAACTCCTTTAAGTTTAGTAAGTTAGACATTATTTATAGATTACATCTATTGAGCCGACAAAATAAGTCTTTTTTTTTCAGATTATCAACTGGTTTGCTCAATTTTTTTGAATAAATACATGTGAGACAAAAGCATACAAATTTAATTCCATATTAAGGTCGCGAAGTGGTTTCATGTAAACATTTTGTAAAACATCATATTTTGGGTTTAAAGCTGCTTCAGTACCCAGATAGTTTAAGAAACCCTGACATTTAATAATGGTCGTTTTTTTTGAAAAAATATCTGATTATCTTTAACGCCAAAATAAATTACAACCGATTGTATATTAAAAAGCATTTGAAACTAAATAATTAAATATCATGAAAATATCTGTAATTGGAACTGGTTATGTTGGTCTTGTAAGCGGAACCTGTTTTGCTGAAACCGGTGTAACTGTAACATGTGTCGATATTGACAAGGAAAAAGTTGAGAGGTTACGACGGGGAAACATTCCGATTTACGAGCCCGGGCTCGAAACGATGGTAAAAAACAATGTAGATAAGAAAAGGTTGTTTTTTACGACATCATTAAAGGAAAGCTTAAAAGGGACAGACGCTATTTTTATTGCAGTGGGCACACCGCCGGATGAAGATGGCTCTGCAGATCTTAAATATGTGATTAATGTAGCCCGTGAGATTGGTGAACACATGGAAGATTACCTTGTAGTTGTGACGAAAAGCACAGTACCGATTGGCACAGCAGAAAAAGTTCGCATAGCTTTACAGGAAGCACTGGACAAACGAGGAGTTGATATTCCGTTTGATGTAGCATCAAACCCGGAGTTTCTAAAAGAAGGTGATGCAATTGATGATTTTTTGAAACCAGACAGAATTGTAATTGGTACAGACAGCACCCGGGCCGAAGATATTTTGAGCAGGCTTTACAAGCCATTTGTGCTCAACGGGCATCCGGTTATTTCTATGGATATTCCTTCTGCTGAGTTGACTAAATATGCTGCCAATTCCATGTTGGCCACAAAAATTAGTTTCATGAACGATATTGCCAATCTTTGTGAACTGGTTGGAGCCGATGTAAATAACGTTCGCAGAGGGATTGGCTCGGACAGCCGAATTGGAAACAAATTTATTTATGCAGGTACCGGCTACGGAGGTTCGTGTTTCCCGAAAGATGTGAAAGCGCTAATTAGAACTTCCAACAACAACAATCATCCACTGGAAATTTTAAAGGCGGTAGCATCCGTAAACGAAAGGCAAAAGACAACGCTTGTCAGGAAATTGCGCCATCATTTCAATAATGATTTAAAAGGCAAAAAAATTGCTTTGTGGGGGCTCAGTTTTAAACCACACACTGACGATATGCGCGAAGCTCCTTCCCTTTCTATTATTGAAGAATTACAAAAAGATGGCGCAAAAATAGTGGGTTACGACCCGGTTGCCATGGAAGAAAGCAAAAGACGCATTGGTGATACAATTGCCTATGCCAATGATCAATACGAAGCACTGGTTGACGCAGATGCATTGCTTCTTGTCACAGAATGGCCTGAGTTCAGAACACCTAACTATCAGGTTATGAAAAAGTTAATGACAAACCTGCTTATTATGGACGGACGTAATATTTTCGATCTTGAAGAGATGAAAGAACAAGGATTTACTTATTACAGCGTTGGAAGAAAAACGGTAACGCAGTAGCATTATATTTTCAAAAAAAATAGAGGCCGGAATAATAACCGGCCTTTTTTTTTGCAATCTAATTTATATATTTTCACTTCCCGATATTCCGAAAAGTGCCAGCACATCGTCTTTACTGCTGATTTTTTTGTCCCACTTCCTAAATTTCAATCTTATTTTTGGATCAAGCTGACTGCTGAGAACGTCAAAATCGAGCTTTTGTAATTCATTGTTATCGATAATTCCGATTTCGCCATTGGGCAATAAGGTAAACAAGCGTACTCCGGTATCTTTTTGGTCAATGGCAACACGTTGATTTTGAAATCCGTTGATCGTTAAAACAGACCGCCGACTGCCGGGAACCATATAGATTTGCCCTCCAGTATACATTTTTTCATCTTCGCTAATAAAGTCAATTCCGAAATTAGCTTTTACATACAAAGCCTCTTTAGGATTATACAAATCATCGTAATTACAAATGCCAAGCCGGCTCACCTGAAAGGTGCGGAAAACTTTTGCTTCCATAGCTAAACGTTTGTTTTCTTCTTCGACTTTCTGCATAGCTTCTTCGTAATGTTTCTTCAAGTAATCCGGCGAATATGCATAGAGAGCTTTCAATGGCATTTCTATAGCCGCGCGGAATTTGTAGTTTTTCTCTTTGTGCTTAACCGTAATGAGGTATACATTTCCGGCAAGCTTTTTAACTTCCGAACGAATTCGCTTAGTTTTCACCCATCGAGGTAAACGATTATCTCCCAATTTTTTCCACAATAAAAACTGAGCCCTGTAATGTCTGCCGCGATAATTTACACGATCATAAGTATATAAGTTGTAAAGATTGGCACCGTACTTTTTAATGCGCCTTTTCATTTTATTCTTACTATACTTTTTTCCAAGTTCATAGTAGGTTACATCGTAAGCAGCACTGTAATCAAACACGAAATATTCATCGCTTAACGGATATTTTTTTGTTTTCTTCAACTGCGTAATATTTTTTTCAACCTTTTCATATTCAGGATTTACCTCTGTGTTTGGATATCCCATAAACTGCCAGTTTCCGTTACTCTCATCGAACCCGAAGAAATTATAATTTTGGCCTTCTACACGTGAGCCCATCTTCATAGTGATATTTTTTCCGGGAGCAAGTTTCAATTCGCTGCCATTGGCAAAAGCTCTGATTTCGAACATGCCGGCCGTTACAAGCGCTGTTTTATTACCCATTGCATTATAGTTCATGGGAATACCGGCCATAAATATTTCAGCTGCATTGCGAAACTCCCGGTATTTCAGTTGAACGTCGCCACTTACCCGGTTTCCGGCAGAATCAACAAATGCTTTTTCCGGAATGATGAGTTTTGTGCCCATTGTGAGTGATATTGTATCGGTCATTTCTGTGTTTGACATAAAAGTTTCGAAAGGCACATCAAGTTCGGGAAAAGGCGGATTGACAAATGTTTTTTGCACGTTGGATTTGTTGCATGAGCTGATTAGTAGTATTGAAGCCCAAATTAAACCCACGATTAGTTTTACTGTAATCAGTTTTGTGTTTTTCATAATTCGAAGTTTTTATTGTTGAGTTATCTGGTAATCAGACACTCAAGCAGGTTATTAATATTGAATTGATTTCTGAAAAGCTTTATTTGAGTGATGTTGATAGAAGTAGACGGCAATGGAAGCATAAGAAAACTGGGTTGTCCAGGCATCCTTTCCATCGGGAAAGGAAGAAATGTGTATCCATTTCTCAATGGCTTCGCGCGAATGTTTGTATCCTAAATTATAGGCTGCGGCAAGAAAAGCTACTTGTTCTGAGGATGACAAAAGCTCAATGTGAGGAAATTTAATAAACACCAGGTCAGTGAATGCTCCCAAATATCGAAGCTGCCATTTAATTTGCTTGAGCCTGTCGATACGGATTTTTCGCTGTTTACGCTCATCGAGTTCTTTTTCAATTGGAATCTCCGGGTAGTTGGAGCGCAAACATGCAGAATTGGCAATATCGGTTTCGAGCTGAGCAGCGAATGAAGGTTTCATTTGGAATTGTCCAATGGAGAAATCAATGGCTGTCAGGCCATACTTCACGTAAGCAATTTCTAATGAGCGGGTTTCAAAGAAATCGCGAAAACTATTATATCTGACCAGTTCAGGAAAAACTGAAGAAATAATAATTTCAGATGGCACGGTGCTACCATAGTATACTTCCTGAATAACCGAACTGTTTTTTTGGAGAAGAAACATAGCAGCGTTATAATCCTGCTCCCACATTTTGTGAAATCTGTGCGGAGAATTTGCTGCCAGCAACATGGATATAATGATAATACTCTTCATGGGATGAATATTTTTGATTCATCCATTTATTCCGCATTACCCAAAAAGGTAATCATTCAATCTGTATAAATTGTAACCAATTTATAAAATCAAGAAAAGTAATAGTTTAATTTTTTTGTGAAAGATCAGGCTGACTGATTAATACGAATTCATTCAATTGATAATAGAACGCTGATTTTGCTGATAATTTTTATTTTGAAGGAAATCCGGAAAACAATTCAGAGCCGCTTAGCTTCAGGTGTTTCTTGAATTCAAATATCTTTCGAATGATTAAAAAAGCTCGAAAAGAAAGACATCTGACTCAATCTCAGTTAGGCGAATTGATTGGAGTTCAAAAATCACAAATCTCCCGAATTGAAAGAAATGCAAAAAACGTGACGATTTCGACAATTTTAAGAGTTTTTCATGCATTAAAAGCAAAAGTTAACTTTAATGTAGAACTTATGGATGGAGATTTCAAAATAGCATAAACTATGGGCGTTAGAGTATGCGGAGCTGAGTAGCTTCGGGCTGTAGAGGTTCTTTTTAACCCTACCAACCTTTAGCACTCTAAAATCAATTACGAATCGAGCAAAACTTCGTTTTGAATTACTGTACTTTTTGAAAAACAGCCTTTCCGGCCATAAAGAATTGAGCTACGCCCCGGGTAAAAAGAAAGGCGAGCAGAGCGATCCAAAGTGCATGATTTCCCAGCGGTTCTTTAAGCAGATAATAAAGCGGAAAGAAAATAACAACTGTAGCAATAAGCATTGAATTCCGCATTTGAACCGAAGCTGTGGCACCAATATAAATGCCATCCCACAAAAAAGAGGCGACGGCTAAAACGGGCATAAGACCAATCCAAATAGCATATTTGCCGGCTTCGCTGATAACCTCGGCATTATCAGTAAGCAACCAGACTACAGGTTTCCAACCAAAACCGTAAAGCAAACTAAAAACCACACCGATGCCCGCTCCCCATTGAAAAAGCCGGCGTACAGAAAGGTGCAACAATACTTTATTGCCGGCGCCAACATATCTGCCAGCCAATGCTTCTGCGGCATAAGCAAAGCCATCGACAAAATAAGAGTATACGAAAAACAGTTGTAATAAAACGGTATTTACGGCTAAAATATGCTTGTTGACGGCGGCTGAAGAGCTGGTGAAGAATGTAAATACAGCAATAATACAGAGCGTACGTATAAAAATGTCTTTGTTCACGTTCATAAACTCTTTCAATACAGCTAAATTTCGCAAACTTTCTTTGCGAAAATGTTTTAGCAGTTTTCCGTAGTATTTTTTAAAAAGCAACAAACCAAGCACCAGTCCGCTGTATTGAGCAAACACGGTGCCTAAAGCTACACCATCTGATTTCATATCGAATGCGAAAACAAACAAGAAATTGAGTCCGATATTGATAAGATTAATTGTAAGTGCCATAAACATGGGAAACCGGGTGTTTTGCATCCCGATGAACCAGCCGGTTAGTGCATAAAGCCCAATTGTTGCAGGGGCAGCCCATATTCGAATGTAAAAATAGCTTCGCGCTAAATTTTCAACTTCCGGCTCACTGGACAACAGCCAAAAAGCCAATTTTTCGATTGGGTATTGGAGGATTATAAGAAAACCGGCGCCGAGAAGCGATATGAGCAGGGCGCGGGCAAGCGTGTGTACACTGTCGGGAAAGCTGCGCTTACCGTAAGCCTGAGCAGTAAATCCGGAGGTTCCCATACGCAGAAAACCAAACCCCCAATACAGGAAATTAAAAATCATAGCTCCCAAAGCAATGGCACCGATATAGTTAACGGATTTAAGATGTCCCATTAAAGCAATATCGACCATTCCCAGGAGCGGTACTGTAATGTTACTTACAATGTTGGGAATAGCGAGCTTCAGGATGCGTTTGTTCATAAAACTCAGAGATAAAAAAGCACGATTACGAGCGGAATAACAATTCCGGCAGCTACGAGCCAGACTCCATATCGTTTAAAACCATATTTGCCCCGCAAAATAATAAGACCCGTGATTGCCAGAATAATTAAACCCAAAGCATAAATATCGCTAACCCAGGTCCATACTTCTTTAAAATTATTGCGGTGCATAAGGTTAAACTCGAGCAATAAAGGTCGTTTTGTCATCACGGATCCGTCATACGTTTTTTCTTCAGGGTCAATTATTATTTTACCGGTGTTGCCGGAACCCACATCAAGAAAAATTTTGTATCGTCCGCCCCGATGCGACATTACATTTTTCACATCGTAATTAATGCCGGCTTTTTTAATTAATTCTTTTGCGGCTGCATCTTTATTTTGGGTGAAATCGTATGATTTGGAAAAAGAACCTCGAAAGTTTTCGGTTTTATAATCCGGATTCCAATGATGGAGATGATTAAGTGCAATTCCTGATATTGCATAAACTAAAGTCAGGCCAACAAAAAAGTAGCCGAGGTCGCGATGTAAAGTTCTGTTAAGTTTTCTCCACTTCATAATGGTAAAACATTAAGGTTAAAAGTTGCGCACAAAAGTAAAAAAAAATCCCGATGAATATCACCGGGATTTTCGATCAAAATATGTTAAATATTTTACTCTTCGGTTTTTACTTCTGTAGCTACAACGGAGAAGATTGGAATGTACCCTTTTCCGTTTTCTTTAATTTGTTGCTGATAATTTTTAACTTTCTCCATACCGGGAATATGCTCACCCATGTCGGCTTGCTCGCCATGTGAAGTATGGTCGTGGTCGGCATGTTCTTCGCCTTCTTCTTTCTGGTGTCCTTCGCCATCGCCGTGTCCTTCGCCTTCTTCGTGTGCACCTTCAATAAGTTCTTTTTCCCAGTTTGCCAGATAGGCAGAGTCCATTTTGAGCATATCAACTTTACCTTTTACCGTAAGTGTAGAACCTTCATAAGCTACATCGAAGCTTGAAATATTTTCGCCGGTTGTAACTTTTAAACGATTTTCCGGTGTACTGCCCACCAGGAACATGCGTTTTCCGCCATGTTTACAAACGTGGTCTACATCACCCTGAACAACAACCGATTTCCCCACAAGGTTTTCGGAATTTTCAAAAAACTTATCGACACTCATTACAGCCGCTTCAGCTTTTTCACTTTTATCAGCAGCTTTTTTTTCCTGGTTATTGCAAGCTACAAATGCTAATGCAGCTACTGCAATTAAAACAATTTTTCTCATTTCTTTAATTTTAAGTTGATTTCGCTATTCTCTCATTACAAAGTAATAACATTTTAGTTAAAGTTAAAAATATAAAAGGGTTTGATATTCTTCATAGAGAGAAGAGTGCAAAAAATCCGGGCTTCTGTTGCTTATAGACGAAACTATTTGCAATGCCCGGAAATTTCAAATTTTTATTGAAATTGATTATGATTTCAAAACAATATATTCTATTAAATCAG
>CAYPSX010000017.1:0-37384 GCA_964413185.1 uncultured Bacteroidales bacterium | reverse complement strand
ACCTAAATTGAGCGATTTATAAATTCACTGTCTCTTTTCTTTTCGCTTGGTTCAAAAAATTAGCTGAATTTTAAGGACAGGAGTTTAAAAATAATTTTTTTCTATGGTTTAGGGTGTGTTTTTTCATTACTAACAGGATTTTGGTGTCATTTTTTATCGAAATGGATATACCTTTCCCATTACCACTCTGGGTTACAGTTATGATATATGTATTACTTTGCCTTATGCAAGCTGTATTTGCGGCGGCGACTGACAACGTTTCCATAACTCTTCAATATTTATAGTTTCGTAAATGACTCTCGTGACATTCAATACAGTTTTCCTTGCCCTTGAGGTTATCTTGACGGCAAAATCAATGAGCTTTCTTCTGAATGTGTTAGGATATGCCGTAACTGGAACAACTTCTGCTGTAACATCTTGCTTGTATGCTTCGAAAATAAAGTGCGTAAATACCAACATAAAATAATATGCCCTGTTCATTCCAAAAGACTTGAAAGGAAGTTGCTCTTTGGTGGCAAGCTCTTTAAGGCTACGGTGTATCAATTCGTCAGCTCCTCTTTGATGCGATTTTCTGATAATGGTTTCAGCTTTAAACCAATCTTTTCCACCGGCTGCCCGAAGCCTTTTGTCAGCTACTGGGCAGTTCCCGATATTGGTATAGATGATGCTATCAGGTTTACCAAACCCCAGTACATACTGCCCGGTATCATCCCTGTACAACCTGGTGAAAAAACAACGACGAAACTTAGACCAGGATTTTAGCCTGCTGCCAAACTCCGCAAATTGCCAGACAGCTTTATCTTTTGATATTTGTCCGAAGGTATCGATGGGTAAGTCCTTTACATATTCCGTAACATCATTGTATAACTTTCCTGTTGTAATATAATGAATATGAAGCTCTTGCTCGAATATATCATATGCTTTCTGGTCCGCAAACCCGCTATCGGCGCAAAGAACGATGGGGACATCCGCAGAGTATCTTTTGCGTATGAGGTTTACCACAGACCGTATCCTGTCGGTATAATCCGTCCCATGATTGGAATGAGCACTCCCTTTTCTGAAGATCACGTCTATCAGGAACGAGCCCCAGCATATATGAAGAGGCTGAAATCCCTTCTTACGCTTGTAAGTAACCTCGCTACCTTCGCGCTTAACAGCACTGTCATTATCCAACACCATGGTATCAATGCCCAATTCTATAATCGGGGGCTTGGAGATATGGAGCCTCCATATAAACAGCTCATTAAGTATCTTATTGAAAACAAAATCGGTAACACAAGACAGTTTGCAGAAAAAGCGCTTGATCTGGTGGGAAGAAGCCATTTGATCGGTCTTGCATTCAAGCACACTTGCATATCCTTCATCCTTTTTGCTTTGATCAAAACTGCTTATGGCCATATTTGTACCATCTATAAAAAACGCAATCATCTGTTTTATAAACTGTTGCAACTTCAAACCTTTATTGTTTCCTGAAATCTGTGTAGAAACACCTCTCGTTATTAGCCTATAAAAGCCGATTTGCTCAACGTAACGGAGAATTAAAGGAAGACCCCCGCGACCAGAAATTTTGTTGCTTGTAATGCCTATTTTTGTTATCTTAGTACCCATAAAAGATAGTCTTGTGCACCCAAATGGTGAAGCGTTATTTATTAGTTTTATCACCTCTAAGTTACGCATTATCAGGGTATTAAACAAGCTATCTTTTATCTTTTTTTGCAAAAATCGCTCAATTTAGGTTTGACAAACCCGTAGACAGATCGAACACAAGTTGCATAAAATACGATGCCCGCAAACATATTTTTGGAAAAACCGATGTAATACCGTTATGGGTAGCCGATATGGATTTTGAAGTAGCACCCGAAATTGCTTCAGCCATTGAAGAACGTGCTGCTCATAATATTTATGGTTATACTTTACGCTGCCCGGAATATTACGAAATTACGCAAGATTGGCTCAAAAAAAGGTATAATTGGGAAGTTGACATAAAAAATATCTCATTTTCTCCAGGTGTAGTTTCGGCTTTAGCCATGGCGCTGCTGGCCTTTACCAAACCCGGCGACAAAGTTATTGTGCAATCGCCGGTATATTTTCCGTTTTTTATAACCATTGAGCAAAACGGGCGCCGCGTACTTAACAACCAGCTTAAAATTGAAAATGGCCGCTATGAGATGGACTTCGAAGCGCTTGAGCAGCAAATCGATCATCAAACCAAAATGATGTACCTTTGCAATCCGCACAACCCCGTAGGCCGTGCATGGACAAACGATGAGTTAAAGAAACTGGCTGAAATTGCCGAAAAACATCAAATAATTGTTGTATCAGACGAAATTCATTCCGACATAATTTTTTCAGGACACAAACACATTCCTTTTGCTTCTGTTACCGAATATGCAGCGCAAAATACCATCACATCGATGGCACCCAGCAAAACCTTCAATCTGGCCGGGCTCTCAACAAGCATTGTTGTAATTGAAAACAAACACATGATGGCCGATTACAACCACATGATTGAAACGTTTCATATTGGAATGATTAACCCATTTGGTCTTACAGGACTAAAAGCCGCATATTCAGAAGGAGAACCCTGGCTCGAAGCTTTGCTGGAATACCTGGAGCAAAACCGCGATTTTGTGTTCAACTATATTAACGAAGAAATACCGGGTTTAATACCATTTTTACCTGAAGCCACTTTTCTTATGTGGATTGACTTCCGTGGCTTAAATTTAGATGAAAAAGCAGTTAAAAAACTGTTAGTCGAAAAAGCCGGACTTGGATTAAGCGCTGGTGAAATATTTCGCGATGGCGGAGAAGGTTTCCAACGGCTAAATTTTGGATGCCCGAAAAGTGTGCTCGAACAAGCACTTACTCAGTTAAAAACTGCTGTTGCAGGGTAAAAAAGGAAAAAACATATAAAAAAAACAGAAAAAAAGGCTGCATCAGGGAATGATCGCAGCCTTTTTTGAAGATAGAAAATTAGGGAAATTAGGGTTATTGTACTTTTGGGGCTTGAGCACCAAAACCTTGTGTACTTCCAAAAAGTTTTGAAGTTTCTTTCAGTGGATATTTATTTCCGAAAAATGAGATTTTTGCTTTACCCGATGCCTGCTGCGGCAATCCAAGAATTGAGCGCACCTGATTCCAATCGGTATTGGGATCGTAATCCATGGAAACTTCGGCGGCCATGTTTATAAATTCGCCGGTATAAGCTTCGTTAAGTGGTATTTTTTGGGCACCGCGCTTATTTCCTTTCAGGCTGGTGACAAAATCCACATCACCAAACTCTTCCACAGTAATAAATACACGTCTGTTGTAAATGCTGGTGTGAATATCATTTTTGCGGTTATTCATAAATAAGTTGTGATCAAGTTTCAACTCCGAACCATTGGGATCGAGGTACCTGATGGCTGCATCAGATGCATAAGAAAAAATGTTATGATGCAAATTGTAGTTGGCTTTGCCTTTTAGCCACACGGCGCATCCCAGATTATCATTCAAAAAGGTAGTTCCGTAAGTAAAAGCAAACGTGTTGTTTGAGATTTCAATTTCCCTTATTGAACCGGGTCCGCGTAACGGGTTACAGTCTATTCCCGCCTGTGCAACATTTATAAATACATTGTTGTCGATGAAGATTTTCCCATCAATATTCGGACGCTGGTTAATAAAAATGCCCCCTTAACTTATGTTTGAAAATGTGTTATTTTGGATTTTTATATCGTTCCCAATAATTTTAATGGCTGCGCGTTTGGGGGTTCCTCCGGTATTTGTCAGTGTCAGGTATCCTGTCTCAACGCCTTCGGGCGCTTTTTTGTCGTAATTGTTCTGCCTTCCCATGTCAATGGTAAATCCGTCAATTACAACACCGTGGGTTTCTTTAATCAGGAAGATGCTTTGTTTACCTGAAGCCGCTTTATCGGCAATGGTTTGAACAACAGTTGGAGTGTTTACAGGGTCGCGCTTTGTAAAATCGGTATTATAACTTCCATACAATTCCAAAGGTTTGTCAATTAGGAAATAGCCAACATCGAATGTTCCTGTAAAGACACCTTCGGCAACATAAATTTTATCGTGTTCGCCGGCATTTTTTATGGCTTTGTCGAGGTTTTTGAGTGGTTCATTTTTTGTTCCGGGGTTGCGGTTGCTTCCGGTTTTGGCTACATACCATGTTTTTGATGCAGGTTTGGCAGCTGGTTCTTCTGCTTCTTCTTTTTGAGGCTGCTGTTTCTCAGCTTCAGTTGTTTTAGGTTCTTCTTTTTGTTTATTTGTTTTTCTGGCCTCTTTTTTAATTTTTCCTTTAAGACGGCCAATTTGCGCGTAAGATTCGGGGGCTGCGCCAAGGCTGAACATCAAAGCGAGCAGAATCATAAAAATAGTGTTTCGTTTCATAATAGTGGTTTTTGATTAATTTGTAAAAAAATTCTGCGACAAATATCGGCTGAATCACTATTGCGGCTTTGCACTATTGTTCCAGAAGCTTGCACTATTGTTTACTTTAAGTTATCCTGTTGAATATAAGTCGGTTCTATTTATCAATAAAAAAGAAAAACAAGCAACAATAAACCCAACTTCCAAACATCTGGTTGATTCTAATTGTTAAACTATAAAGGTTTTTACCGGAAATACGTATATTTATAGACAACTAAAAACTTTAACCAATGAAAGAAATAATTAAAGATACCGATTTTGCAGAAATATCGTACGACCCTGACTTGAAACTGGGGAAAATTGTTTGGAAGCGAAAAACAAAAACAGAAGAATACCGCGAAGGTTTTATTACTCTGCTTGAATATAGTAAAACCCACCCTGTTGATAATTTTTTGTCTGACATTAGGAAACAGGGCGTAGTAGCTCCCGAAAACAGAAAATGGTTCGAGAACGAGATGCTTCCCAATGCTGTTAAAGCAGGGTTAAAACGTGCCGGTTCCATTTTTGACGGCAATGTGTTCAAGAAATATTACATGAACATGATTATCAAAGTTTCAAACAAATTTGGCATGCCACTGAAATTGTTCAATAGTGAAGAAGAAGCTATAGAATGGTTTAAGAGCTTTGAAGAAAATGAAGCGGGTTAAATTGTTTTCACGGTGATATTTTATCTCACCCTGACCTTTGGGAATGTTCCTCCCAATCATTTCAAAATACAACAAAAAAATGTATATTGAACAAAAATCCGAATCATCATGAAATACACTTTTTTGTTCTTTTTAAGCGCTTTTGTTACAATACAGGGGTTTGCTAACGATACGTTACGCGTGAATGCAAAAACAAACGAAGCCATGTTCCTTTTGGAGGGAGCAAAAATACAATCGAATGTGGCTTCAAATATTAAAAGCGGAGAAAATATACTGTTAATTGGTAACCTCCCCACCAATCTTGACCCACAATCTATCCGGATAAAAACGGACAGTCATGTTCGTATCGAGTCAATTGATCCGCATATAAACCCGAATACTTTAGGCGTAGATGCTTTAGACGACATCAAAAAAAAGCAGGAAGCTATCAATAAAAAGAAACTCCAACTGAACAATCAACTAAAAGCGCTCCAGGAAGAGATGCAGTTGCTGAAATCGAATTACAACATCAAAGGGAACGAAACGCTTTCAAAAGACCGGCTGAAAATTATTGCTGATTTCTACCGCACGCGAATGAAAGATATTTATGATGAAAAACTTAAT
Organism: uncultured Bacteroidales bacterium; assembly: GCA_964413185.1. Lineage (GTDB taxonomy): Bacteria > Bacteroidota > Bacteroidia > Bacteroidales > Salinivirgaceae > Salinivirga. The sequence continues at coordinate 31,712 of CAYPSX010000017.1, read as the reverse complement.
GTGCAATATCAACTTCACGCACTTGATGAACAACTTAGCATGCTAAACGATTCTGTTGCAGCCCGTCAAAATCGGAAAAAACCTTATGGAGAAATTGAGTTGCGCATTCAATCTGCAAAAACGGCAAGAACCAACTTTAATATTAGCTATTACATACCCAATGCGGGCTGGAGTCCTGCCTACGACATTATCATCGAATCTACTGATAAACCACTGGTTTTGAAGCATAAAGCACTTGTTCAGCAAAATACCGGAAAAGCCTGGAAAAACATCAAGGCCGGAGTAAGCAATGCCAACCCCACGCTTACCAACGAAAAGCCCGACATGCGAATTTGGTATGTGGGTAATTCTATTCCAAATTATGGTACAGGGAAAAGGAAAAATATGAGAATGCAACAAACCGGGAAGATTGAAGGATACGTGTATAATGAAAAAAATGAACCTGTTCCTTTTTCAAATGTTATTCTCTACCAGGCAGAAAAACAAATTAGCGGAACTGTTTCGGACATAAATGGTTCTTTTACTTTTGGGAGTATTAAATCAGGCAAATACAGCCTTGTTGCAAGCTCAATTGGTTATAAAAAAGCCAGAAGTCAAACTATAAATGTAAAAAGTGGCAGCACAATTAATATAAATATTCGGATGCAAACAGCTGTTAATCAGCTGGATGAAATAAGAGTTGAATCAAGCGGCTTCGGTAGAAGGAAAAGCAAAGCCAAATCTGCGAAAAAATCTGACTTGGCTGTAACTGCTGAAGGTCTTCAAAAAGAAGAAACATTTATTGTAATTAATAACGAAGGAATAAACGAAACCCAACAAAGCAACCGCATTGAATACCGATTCGATAAAAAATACACGATATCCGGCGACAACAGGCAGAAGCACATCGACCTGAAAACCACTAAAATAAATGCAGATTTTACGTATTATGCTTTGCCCGTGTTTGCAGAAGAAGCTTTTCTTGTGGCCGAAATTCCGGGTTGGGAAAAAATCAAACTGCTGAAAGGCGATGGGTCCATATTTTTTGAAAATACCTGGGTGGGCGCCACTGATTTATCTCCACAAACAACCAAAGACACTTTTAAGTTAAGTATAGCGCGCGATCCGGGTGTGGTGGTGAAAAAGGAACTAGAAAACCACGACATTAAACGCAACCTGCTTGGTAAAACCAAAAGGGAAACTTATGAATGGACAATCAGTATAAAAAACACCAAACCCAACACTATTAAAATTAATATAGAAGATCAAATACCGGTTAGCAAATACGAAGACAAAACCGTTGAACTTATTGAGAGCACCGGGGCGTCACATAAAAAAGAAAAAGGATTTCTGCTTTGGGAGCTTGATCTCAAAAGCGGCCAGTCAAAAGATATCACCATAAAATATTCCATAGAAAAATAAATACCCTGCGAACAATTGAAAATATTCAGGTAATTCAAATAGCAATTACCTGAATATTTATATTTTTGCACAAATTAAAAATTGAAGAAGAATGGACAACGCCAATCAAACTCAATCGTTTGACTCAAGCAACTTAATCGTTTTTGTCATCAAAAAATGGAAGCCCATTGCGCTAATCACACTTGCCGGGGCCATTATTTCTATTATAGCATCATTGATGATTACGCCGAAATTCAAATCAACCGTTATTCTCTTTCCGGCTACTACCGGTTCCATTTCCAAAGCCCTGCTTACGGAAACTATGGGTTCGAAAGACCACATGGTATTCGGCGATGAAGAGGAAGTAGAGCAAATGATGCAAATTCTGCAATCAGATGAAATCCGCGGACGTATCGTCAATAAATATAATTTGATGGATCACTATGAAATAGACCCGGAAAGTCAATACCCGAAAACCAATCTGCAAAGAAAATATAACGACAATATTTCAATCGAGCGCACCCAATTCATGTCCATTCGCATTGAAGTACTCGATAAAAATCCTGAGCTGGCCGCGAAAATTGCCGATAACATTGCCAATCTGGCTGATACCGTTATCAATAATATGAAACGGAAAAGAGCACTTCAGGCTTTACATATTGTGGAAAGAAAGTATAAAGAGTTAGATAAAGAAATAGGTCAACTCGAAAACAGGCTGCACGAAATAAGAAAAATGGGCATTAATAACTATGAATCCCAGGCTGAAGTATTCAACGATGCTTATGCTGTTGCATTGGCAGAAGGGCGAACAAAAGGCGCCCAAAAACTGGAAAAAATGCTTGATATTCTATCAGAGCATGGCGGTGAATATGTGCTTATTAGGGATCGATTGTACATGGCCAACAAGCGGCTTAGCGAATTAGAAGAAAAGTATACCCAGGCGCAGGTTGATGCAAATCAATCATTACCTCACACTTACATTGTAGAAGAAGCAACCATAGCCGAGAAAAAAGCCTACCCGGTTCGGTGGTTAATAGTGGTTGTTTCCACGTTTGGCGCTTTTGTTTTCAGTGTGCTGCTGCTCCTTATTCTCGATACCCTGAAGAAAACCAACATTAAGTAGAAATTTGTGAAGAAACTCCTTCAGAAAGATAACTTACTGTTTTTTGTTGTGGCATTTTTGTTTCTTGCCTTAACCGGCATTTTTATCGTCACAGAAAACCTCCTGTTGCTTGTTTTTCCCTATGCTTTAGCCATTATTTGGTTAGCAATAAAAGCTCACGATAAACTCATCATGTTTATTGTTTTTTTGGTGCCATTGTCTGTTCCACTGAGCGAATACGTTAAAGGAATGCCCATTGATATGTTCATACCCACCGAGCCGCTTTTGGCAGGTATGCTCTTGCTTTTCATCTTGTTGCTTCCCACAAAAAAATTTATCAATAAAGAACTGCTCTACCACCCTGTTTCCATAAGCATAATTATACTAATGGCGTGGATGTTGCTCACCACCATTACCAGCTCTATGCCACTGGTCAGTATCAAATTTTTCGTGATGCGGCTTTGGTTTATCATTGCTTTTTATTACCTGATGGTACTGATTCTGCAGAAAAAGAAAAATTTTGAGCGCCTCGTTTGGCTCTATGCTATTCCGATGGTAATTGTAATTGTTTATGCACTCACAAGACATTTTACCTATGGTATTTTTGAAAAAAAAATAGCACATTGGGCATCGAACCCGTTTTTTAAAGACCATACAATCTATGGCGCCGCCCTTGCATTTTATATTCCTTTTTTGGTCACATTCGCTTTTCGCAAAGGCCAGGGTTTATTGACCAAAGTCGGTACAATAAGCATTTTGACTATTTTCACCATTGCACTCATTACTTCATATTCGAGGGCAGCATGGTTAAGTGTAGTAGGAGCTACACTTGTGTTTTTAGTAATTAAATTCAGGGTGAAATGGCAAATTTTAGCTTCCCTGGGTTTGGTTACACTTATCGTTATAGCTTTTTCGTGGAGCCGCCTTTATATTCAGCTTGAGCAAAATCGCCAGGATAGTTCAGTAGAAAATATTGGAGATCATGTACAATCTATGACAAATATAAGCAGCGATGCATCAAACCTTGAACGTATTAACCGCTGGAAATCAGCTTTTCGTATGTTCAGCGAAAAACCGCTCCTTGGTTTTGGTCCGGGAACGTATATGTTTCAATATGCTCCGTACCAAATGTCTTACGAAAAGACCATCATCAGCACAAATGCGGGAGATATGGGCAACGCCCATTCTGAATATTTCGGCCCACTGGCCGAGCAGGGCTTTTTAGGAATGTTATCATTTCTCGGGTTAGTCATTACAATTACCGTAGTAACAATTAAACTATACTACAGGTTAAAAGATCCATTGCTAAAAACATACGTTATGGGAGCTTTTCTTGGTCTTGTGACCTATTTTCTCCATGGGGCACTTAATAACTTTCTTGATACAGATAAGGCCTCTGTTCCATTTTGGGGATTTACTGCTATGATCGTAGCTATTGATCTCTACGAGAAAAAGCTGGAGCAGCAATAAGGTTGATTTTTTAATCTTTTGAAGTGAAATTGATCTGGTGTCTACATGAATTCAAAGCCGAAAAGCGTAACATCATCACTGTATTTCCCGCTTCCTTTGTGTTGATCAAGCTGGTCAATAATGTCTGTTACAATATCGTCAATGGGTTTTTTCTGTACAAGTTCATGCTCCATTATACCTGTACCAAACTCTACCTGGTTTTCGTTTTCAAGTTCTACCATTCCATCGGTATAAAGCAGTAGTCGTGTGCCAGGTGTAGTATAGGCTTCGCCCATCTCTATGCTGGGTAATTCATCGAACATGCCAACTCCTGTACAACCGGTTTTCAAATAGCTTACCTGGTAAGCCGAGGGCTCAAAGAATATGGGCGGGTTATGTCCGGCATTAATATATTCAAGATGGTGTTTTTCAGCGTTGTAGCGCCCTATGAAAAGGGTAATGAACTTTTCGCCATTGGCGTTTTTCATTACACGTTCGTTCAGGTTGATAACTACATCGATAAGTGATGTTTTTTCAGAAAGCAATGCGCGAAGGTTGGCCTGAAAGTTCGACATAAGCAATGCGGCTGAAATTCCTTTTCCCGATACATCAGCTACACAAAAACCGTATGAGTGTTTGTTGAGTTGGACAATATCATAATAGTCGCCACCAACTTCAAAGTGTGGTAAATAGTATGCAGCAGAATGCATTAGACTGTTATTGGGCAACGAATCGTGGGTAGGAATTAGCATCGATTGCATTTTAGAAGCCAGTTCAAGCTCTTTATGCAACACTTTCTGTTGCAGGTTTTGGTTATACAAACGTTTATTTTCAATAGCTACAACAATTATGTTGGCTAGTGTTTGTATAAAATGCAAATGTTTTATTGTCGGGCTAACACCCACACGTTCTTCATCAATGTCGCCAATAACCAAATACGCCAAAGCCCGGTCTTTGTGGGAAATGGGTATGATAACGTCAAATTGCCCCAAATGGGGGTTGAGTGTAGTGGTAAGGTTGGTAATTTGCTGGTAATAAAGCAAATCGTTATCTACGGAAATATCATCGATAACTCTTTTAGGAACACCTGAATAGACGAGCGCTTCCCATTTTTCGTTGTAGTTGTACAAAATAAGTTTGCCTATATTAAGATCATCTTTCATAATATTGACAAACCTGTCCAGAAGTTCACTAATGGGGAGGTTTTCATTAATGCCAAGTGTGATATTCAGCAAAAAATCCAACTTAAAATTGCAAAACTGCAATCTGTGTAATGATGCTTTTCTCCCCATATTCCAAATTTATTATTGCAATATAAAATAATTTGGTCTGATTACCAATTTACTCTTTTACTCTTTCCAGATATTCTCCTGTGGCTGTATCAACTTTAACCTTGTCGCCAATGTTGATAAATAACGGAACATTAATTTCGGAATCTGTTTCAAGTTTGGCGGGTTTCATGGCCGAAGTAGAAGTTGTGTCGCCTTTTACACCGGGTTCGGTGTATGTTATTTCAAGTTCTACCTGTGCGGGTAATTCGCCGTAAAGTGGTTGTTCATTGTCAGCGTGGAAAATAATATCAACGTTCATGCCTTCTTTAAGGAATTCGATGCCCTGGATAAGATTTTTTTCTATGGGGATTTGCTCATAGGTTTCATTGTTCATGAATATAAGGCCTGTTTCATCTTTATAAAGATATTGGTAAGGCCGGCGCTCAATTCTGACAATATCTAATTTAGCACCGGAAGAAAATGTGTTGTCGATCACTTTTCCGGTTTCAATGTTTTTTAGTTTTGTGCGTACAAATGCAGGGCCTTTACCCGGTTTTACATGTTGAAAACTAACAATTGAGTACAATCCGTTTTTGTAGTTGATTGTCAATCCGTTTCTAATATCTGTTGTGTCTCCCATAAGATTATGATTTTGCGTAAAAATAACTATTTTTTTTGAGTCCTTCTAACATTTGCTATATATGCAACGTAATAGCCGACTGTTTTGCCCTTATATCAGAACAATTTGTTTTTTGGTTTTGTGGCCAGAAAAGGTTTTAAGTAGGCCGGTTCAAAATAGGCAACGTCTTCAAAATTTCTAATATCAAATCGTTGAAATGCAAGTTTGCATATATGTGCTGCGCTGTTTTGTATGTCCGGAAAATAGTGTGCATTTGTCAGGTCAAGCACATTTTTACATTTTTCAGCTCCGCTACCTATTATGTACAGTTGTTTTTCATTTTTCAGTGGTTCAAAACTATCTTTTTCAATAATTTTTGGTGTGGCCGGCACCATTTCTTCCAAATTTTCAGCGTACCGGGCATAGTAAACTTCCATTCGCCGTGCATCAAGCATGGGAATCAGCACTCCACCTTTTTCAACGTTTTGTTCTTCTAAAAACCGTGCTGCAATAGTTTGCAAAGTAGGAACTGCAATGAGTGGTTTGCCTGTTGCGTAACAAATTCCTTTGGCAACGGAAACACCAATTCGCAACCCCGTATACGATCCCGGGCCTTCGCTTACGGCTACGGCATCAAGGCTTTGTGTTTGCATTTTATTCTTCGAAAGGATTTTTTCTACCAAAACACTCAACATTTTTGCATGCGAGCGGTCGGCAGAATCTTCCATGTAATCTGTGCAAATTCCATTAGTTGAAATAGCCACCGAGCAAATGTCAGTGGCTGTATCTATACAAAGTATTTGGCTCATTCGATCTGTTTTGCGGCAAAAATAGCAAAAACCTCATGCACTTACAACTTGAGTTCTTTGCCCATATAAAAATCGAGGATTTTTACTTTGAAAATCAATTCGTAGCGGGCATTTAGCAGAGACACTTCTGCATTGGCCAAATTAGTCTTGGCCAAATTGTAGTCTACCGAATTAATTAATCCTGCATTGAAACGTTGTTCGGCATAATGAAATGATTCTTTACTGGCTGCAAGGGCTTCTTGCGATGCTTTAAAACTCTGGTATGCAGCATGTGCATCGTTGCGTGCCGATTCAATTGTTTTGTAAATATTTTGGAGTGTGATGTTTTTGTCGTGCTGCGCTATTTTATAGTCAATAAGAGCATTATCAACATTATATTTTACCTGCATCTTATTAAAAATTGGAATGGATAGCGAAACTCCAAAATTTTGCTGTCCATAGTCCACAAACTGATCCATAAATTTATAGTTGCCTGTTGGGTTTTCCGGGTCTGTTGCCAGTTCGTTATAGCTGCTTGATATAGAAATCCCAAGGTTCAATCGGGGATAATAATCAGCTTTTGCAATTTTAATGGCCATTTCTTTCGCCTCAAGTTGGGCTTTTGCAGCTGTTATTTCCGGTAAATGGCCGATGGCAATGTTGTAAATTTCATTCACTAACGGTAATTTAGCATATAAGCTTTCAGCATTAATTCCCTTGGGCTTTGTCACATTAATTGAATCTCCTGTAAGGTTCATTGCTTGTTTGAGATTAATTTTGGCCTCCCTTTCAAGATTTGTAAAGTCTACAATTATTGATTTTTCATCTGCTGCCTGGGCTTTAAGTTCTAAAAGGTCGCCCTTGGGCACGGAGCCGGCTTGTATCAGTTCTTCAGTTCGTTCTATTTGTTTGCTGGTAACATCGAGTTGTGCCCTGGCTGCCACGAGTTGTTCATGGTTGTACAATATTTGAAGATAATTATTGACAATTTGAATAGCCAGATTGTTGGCCTGAACCTCCAGGTTTGCTTTCGATGATTCAATCTCATGCTTACGCTTAGTAATAGTGTTCCTTTGTTTGAGTCCGTTAAACAAGGTTGCATTGGCCGAAACATCCCCACTTGCGTAAGTTACGCTTTGGTTTACGTAGGCAATCTTGTTGTAGTTAAAGGAGCGTCCGAAATTAGTTCCCGAATTAACGCTGGCACTTACCGACGGAAGCTGGTTAAAACGTGCCATCTGGTAATTATTTGTGCGCATGGCAACTGTAAGGTCTTGTTGCAAAAGATTAAGATTGTGTTTTAATGCGTAATTAATACAGGTGTCGAGGCTCCACTTTTGAGATTCTTGTGCATGAATTTGGGTCGAAATAATCAGGGTTAGAATAAATAATAACGGCTTTAGTTTCATTATTACAGGGTTTTTGGGTTAAGTTTTATTTTTAGTTTGATTGATTAACGTATTTTCTATCCATTTATGACGTTCAACCTGGGTAAAAGTTACAGATTTTTTTGTCCGATTAATGTAATACCTGTAAAAATATGAATTACAGATTTTTATTTTCTTCAGGAGTATGGCCTCCTACGGTTTTGGAAACGCCACCGGAAATAATAAATTTCATCACTTCTGCTGCTTTGTTGTCTAAAGGTTTCACTAACTCATGGGGTACGATATAGAGTTCACCTAAAATACCATATGACGAGGGAAAATATACAGCTACTTTGCCCTCTTCAACACCAATGAATTCAAGGCTTTTTTGGGTAAGAAAACCCATTCTTTCAATTTTGTTTTGCGGGTCAATGAGAACACGTACAGGGTATTCAAATTTCTTTTCTTTTCCTACAAATGCACTTAAAAGGTCTTTAATTGATGTGAAAACTACACGTACAAGAGGTAATTTGTCAAGGAGTTTTTGAAGATAATGGTATAGTGGTGTTCGAATAGCCAGCTGAACCAAAAACCCAATAAAGGTTACAGAAGCTAAAATTACCAGTAAGCCTAAGCCGGGAATTGAAAACGGTAATAAACCATCAATGTATATAAAGCTTACATATAATAAATAGCCAGTGAGGATAATGGGTGCAGTTGCAATCAGGCCTTGAAAGAAATATGCCAGAAGTTTGCGCATTGTGCTTTATTTTATTTTTGTTCTGCAACAAAATTAATGAATGATCTTAAGATAAGAGCACCATCTTCATTGCCCAACTCTTCATCAGCAGCCCTTTCCGGGTGGGGCATCATTCCGTAAACATTTTTGGTTTCATTGCAAATACCGGCAATATTGTTTACAGAACCATTAGGATTGCTTTCGGGCGTGATCTTTCCGCTGGCATCGCAATAACGGTAAAGTACCTGATTGTTTTGTTCGATTTTTTCAATAGCCTCATCTTGTGCAAAATAACGCCCTTCGCCGTGGGCTATCGGAATGCTTAACGGAACTTCAGGAATATATTTTGTGAAAGCATTATTCATATCGGCAGCTTTTACCATAATGTTTCGACAAATAAACTTTTGATTCATATTGTGTAGCAAGGTTCCCGGCAGCAAACCGGCTTCACATAATATCTGGAAGCCATTGCAAATGCCAAATACAAAACCACCATTATTGGCAAATTCTATCACCGATTTCATAATAGGAGAGTACCTGGCTATAGCACCGGAACGCAGGTAATCACCATAGGAAAATCCGCCCGGAAGAACAATCGCATCAACATGTTGCAAATCTGAATCTTTGTGCCACAACATAACCACTTCCTGCTGAAGTTTCGTGCCCAGTGCATATTCCATGTCATGGTCACAATTTGACCCGGGAAAAACCACGATACCAAATTTCATAATTCCTTATTTTTTTTGCGATATATTTGAAGTGCCAAATATAATATTTTTATGCTTGAAGCACGTAAAAATCAACAAGCTGTTTTATCGGTTTGTATAAAAAACACGTTATATTCGCAAGCAACAATTGGTTAAGTCAAATCGGCAGTTTAATTTATTACAGATTGATAAAAAATACTTTTTTGCAAAAAATTACGGAAAATGAAAAAAACCCTTAAAATAGTTCTAAGCTCGTTGTTGACTCTTGTTGCGGCTTTTGGTTTTTTTCTGGTTTGGTCGACTATAAATGATTATAAACCGGAAAAAATAAAAGCAATAGACCAAAACAGACCTGAAATTATACAAAAAGATACTCTGAGTGCCGTTATCTGGAATATCGGGTATTCTGGCTTGGGCGACGATATGGATTTTTTTTATGATGGAGGCGAAAAAATGCAAACTTCATCGGAGCGGACACAACAAAACTTTCAAGCCATCCTGTCGGTATTGGAGAACATGCAAAAATTCGACTGGATATTGCTCCAGGAAGTTGATGTAGATTCAAAACGCTCATATCATATCAATCAAAAAGATAGCATTGAACAACGGTTTTCGGGTTATAAGTGGCATTTTGCTCACAATTACAAAGTAAAATTTGTTCCGGTACCATTAGGAAACCCTTTGGGAAAAGTAACAGCCGGCCTCATGAGCGGTTCCGCTTACCAACCGGCCGAAGTTGTCAGGCATAGCTTCGAGGGTAATTACTCATGGCCAACATCCTTGTTTATGCTTGATCGTTGCTTTATGTCTAATGCACATATTTTGAGCAGCGGAGACACACTCTTTGTTGTCAATACACACAACACTGCCTATGATGACGGAGGAATTAGAAAAAAGCAAATGATTCAACTGAAAAAATGGCTCAAGAAAAAATATAACAACGGCAACTATGTTGTTGTAGGCGGTGATTGGAATCAATTACCCCCCGATGTAAAAATCGATCAATTTGGAATATCGCCCAAAAGCAAAAACTACACACCAAAACATGTGCCTGATGATTTTATTATGCCAGGGTGGAAATATGTTTTTGATTCCATTGTACCCACAAATCGCGGGCTCGACACTACATATCATCATGGATCATATAAAACAATTATAGACTATTTTGTAACCTCTCCAAATATCAGAACTTTAGAAGTGAAAACCATCGACCTTAATTTTAAAAATAGTGACCACCAACCGGTACACATTAAATTTTTAATTAAGCACAATTAATAATCTATAAAAACGCTAATACAACACGCAACACAATATGTTATACTGAATACCAATTTGTTAAAGGTTTAAGGGTAATTGTGTGGCACATAAAACAGGTTAAAAAACCCAAAAGCTAATTTCAAACAACTGCTAAAATTTAAAATAAATTATTACATTTGAAACGTACTAGCATTTTGTACAAAATTATGGGTTATTTTTATCGTAATTCTTGAATTACAAAAAAGAAAGCTGCGGTAAATGGCCTAATTAATTTGGTAGAATATATATGGTCTCATCAGAAGAGGTAAATAAGTTTATTGATGCAATAAAAAGAGTATCTACATACGATTTCTCTGATTATTCAGAACGTTCGTTCAAAAGAAGGCTCGAAAAAGTGCTGAATGATAACCGAATGAATGTAGATGAACTCATCAATAAACTATTAAAGGATAAGGATTTTCTTGAAAGGGTCATAAAAGACATTACAGTTAACACAACAGAGCTTTTTAGAGACCCCGAGCTTTGGATCACTTTGAAATACAGGATTCTGCCCAAATTCAGGAAAAATAAATCCATTTTTATATGGCATGCAGGATGTTCCAGCGGTCAGGAAATTTATTCAATGCTTATCCTGCTGGCAGAACTGGATTTGTTCGACAAAGCCAAAGTTTTTGCCACAGATATAAATACAGATATGCTCGAAAGAGCGAAAGAAGGCGAATATCGCTACAGGTTTAACCTGCAATACCTCGATAACTTCGATAAAGTTATTAAAGAAAATCCCTATAACTACGAGGATGTAAAAGATGTTCCCTACGAAAGATATTTTGATATTGACAAAACACAGGATGCTATCAGAATGAAAAAATTCCTCCGGGACAAAACAGTTTTTCGGAAGCACGACCTGGTAAATGACAAAAATATATTCTATTCAAAATTCGATATTATTTTCTGCAGGAATGTTATAATTTATTTCAATAATAATTTACAAAACAAAGTGCTGGAGCTATTTAGCAATAACTTATACCGCGATGGATATATGGTATTAGGCGCTCATGAAAGTATTTTGGGGCCTGTAAGCAACAATTTTGAAAGAACTAAAGGAGTATATAAGAAAAAGGCTTATTAAACTAATTGGTTGAGCATGATATACGACATTGGCATAGTAGATACTAAAAAGGTAATTGCAGCAATAAAAGAAGTTTATGAAATAGACTTCTCTAATTTTGCGCTTACCGCCTTTAAAAGGAGGTTGCTGTATGTGCTCAACGAAAACAATTATTCAAGTATCATTGATTTCATTTCTAATATTGAAAATAATCAACTTCTATTCGAGAAATATTTATCGCAAGGCCTCATTGACACAACAGAAATGTTCAGAGATCCTTCATGCTGGCGTGATTTGAGAGACAGACATATAAAAGAGCTGTACAAAAACAGGGAGTTTAAGATATTGGTTCCCGGAATTACCAGCGGCGACGATCTCTACACCCTCCTAATAATGCTTAAGGAATCAGACATGTTGCATCATGCCAAAATTACAGCAACAAGTATTAGCGATATAAGACTTCAACAAGTGCAGAGCGGAGGAATGTATGACCTTAAAAAAATGGAAATTGGAGAAGCCAATTATAAACGATTCTCCGACAATGCATCACTTAGTTCATACTATAACATTGAAGGAACAAAGGCAAAAATGCATGAGGATTTAATAGCAAATGTGAAATTTGAGAACCATAGTTTCCTAAATGCACCACACATGAAAGGTTTCCATTTAGTATTATACAGAAACAGGTTCATCTATTTTAACCCGACGCTACAGGATAAGATTACAGAAAAAATAATAAAATCTACTCTTTTAGGGGGTATAATATGTATCGGTAGTAAAGAATCTTTGGAAAATACATCATACTTTAGTAAACTTACTATCTTAAACAGAGAAGAACAAATATTAAAGAAAAGAAGCGAATAAATGACACCACAATATAAAGCAGTCATAATAGGAGGAAGTGCCGGAAGTTTTCAGGTAATTACGCGCATTATTGCCGCATTGCCCAAAACTTTCCCCATTCCCGTTTTTCTCTGCCTTCACAGACTAAAGCATGTAAGGTCCGGATTCGTTGAGGCCCTGTCCATAAAGTCGAGCCTGCCGGTAAAAGAACCAAACGACAAAGACCCGATAAAATCAGGAAACATATTTTTAGCACCGGCAAATTATCATATGTACATAGAACTCGGTAACAAATTTGCCCTGTCAACAGAAGAAGCCGTAAACCATTCCCGGCCATCAATAGATTTATCGTTTATTTCAGCAGCATACAATTACAAAAGAAAATTAGTAGGAATAATATTATCAGGAGCCAATAAAGATGGAGCTTACGGGCTAAAAAAAGTGAAAGATAATGGCGGGCTGACAATCGTGCAGGATACAGCAGAGTGCCAGGTTCCCACAATGACCAATGCATCATTGCAAGCCACAAAAGTCGACCACATTATGAAAACGGATGAAATTATTCAATTTTTACTAAAATTAAAGTAATTTCGCAATAACTATATGAAGCATATCCAAAAATACAGATCGTACCTGTCTCTATACTTGATAATTGTATTGATTGCCATTGTCGGGGCATACATTGCAAGTTTCATGTACATGGAGTTCAATTGGATTATAGCAGTTCTAACATTCATTATCGTTGCTGCTATTTTACGTATATACCTAATCGCAACATCTTTCTATAGCTATATAAAAGAAATCAACCAGCAACAAATCAAAGAGTCACAAGAAGAAATTACCATTAATGATATCATAAACCAGGAACAAACCGAAGAGAAAGAAGAAAAACAGCAACAAGCAGAAGAACTCGACAGGCTCATTGAACAGTTATTACAGGAAAAAGAGGCACAAAAACTGGCAGAAAAACTGCTGGCTAAACTAGGAGATGAATTACATATTGTCCAGGGCCTCGTTTATCAATATAAAAAAGAGAATAAAAAGTTTGAAGTATTAAGCACTTTTGCTTATTATGGAGAAGAACCACCAAAATCTTTTGAATTAGGAGAAGGGCTGTCCGGGCAGGCTGCCAGAGATCAAAAACATATAATCCTCCGGGATTTGCCCGAAGATTACACAGAAGTAATATCAGGCCTTGGTAAACGAAAACCAAAATTAATACTGTTAGAACCTATAGTGCACAATGATCAGACAGTAGCCCTGATCGAATTAGCATTTTTTGAGGAATTGGCCGATCAGAAAATTGAAAAATTTCAAAGCATATTAAATAAATTAGCAGAACATTTTGCATAAACATCGATATTGATTTTTGCATTTATGAAAAGTTCAGAAAGACGAAAAATACAATTACGAAAACTATTACTGGGTTACGGAACGGAATCAAAGTTCCCCACCGGTCTGGTATTGTTTAGCCTAATTTTTCCACTTGTGGCTTGGATTGTAGAATTCGTCTCGCAAGACTATGAAATTACAATTTTTGGACTTGTCAAAATGCATAAATCTGCTCCAATCATATTCCTTATTGATATTATCCCCATCGTAATAGGCCTTATAGGTTATAAAATAGAAAAATGGATAGAAAACCTTGAGGATTATTACGAAAGTAATGTAGATGAAAAAAAATCAATCATCCAAAAAAATGCATACTTTGCCAAACAAATTGGCGAGGGAAAGTTAGATATCGACGAAAACGCAATTGATGAAAATGATCTTTTGGGCAAATCATTGATCCGCATGCGAGATAATCTGCTTAAAACATCTCAAAAAGAATCTGAGAGAAGTTGGATAACCGCTGGTAAAGACAAAATTGCTACCATACTGCGCCTACATAATGATTTGGATGAACTTGCCTACGATACATTGGTAAATCTTATTGATTATATCAAAGTAGTACAGGGAGCATTTTATATCTATGATGAGGAAGAACAAATAATAGAAAATAAAGGCACATACGCATACAACAGAAGAAAATATGTCAACCAGAAATTTAAAATAGGACAAGGGCTCGTGGGGCAGGCAGCCTTTGAAATGGACATTATTTATCGAAAAGAAATTCCTGAAGACTATTTAACCATAACCTCAGGTCTGCTCAAAGAGCAAAAACCCAACACCATACTGGTTGTTCCACTTATAACCGATGAAAAGCTGCAGGGTGTACTTGAATTTGCTTCCCTGGAAAAAGATATTTCCAGCCTTACCATCAATTTCCTGAAAGAATTGAGCGATGTAATTGCCAGAACCCTGTTTAACCTCAAAGTAAACAAACGAACAGAAAAATTGCTCCAGGACTCTCAAAAAATGACAGAAGAGCTCAAGGAAAACGAAGAAGAACTTCGCCAGAACGCAGAGGAGATGAGAGCAACACATGAAGAACTGGAACGTTCAAATGCCAAACTGGAGCAACAAGTAACCGAAGTAGAAAATGCACAGAAAAGACTACATTCATTACTCGAAAATGCCTCAGAGGTTATATCCATTTACGATCAGGAACTCAACCTCAAATATATCAGCCCCTCAGTAGCCAATATTTATGGGTTTACACCAGAGGAAATGATGGAAGGAAAAGACCTTGACCGCCTCACAGCAAAAGGTACCAAGGCAATTCAGGATATGTTTAAAAAATTACTGAAAGACCCTTCCGAAACCATTGTAATTCAGTATACATATATGAACAAAGCCGGTAAAAAAATATATATCGAAACTACCGGCAGAAATTTACTGGAAGATACTGCAATAGCTGGCATAATCCTCAATTCACAGGATATCACAGAAAGAAAACGGGCTGAAAAAGAAGAGCGCATGAAAAGTAAAATGCAGGCCCTTTCCGAAAATTCGCCTGACATGATCATGCGCCTGAACCAGGAAGGACAATTTTTCTATGCCAACCCAATTGTGAAAATATTTACAGGTGTCGACAATAAAACAATTGTTACCCGAAAACTCCATGAAGTTGAATTCAACGACGAAATTAAAACCTTTTTTACCAACGCAATAAAAGATACTGCCGATTCTAACCAAAAGAAAAACTACGAAACCGTATTCCCCACCAACTTCGGAGAACGTATTATGCAGGTTAGTACTATACCTGAATTTAACGAAGAAAGCGAGCTGGAAACAATTCTCTTTGTAGCACACGATATTACCGAACAGAAAAAAATCGAAAATGAAATCAAAGAGAAAAACAAAAATATTACAGAAAGTATAAACTATGCCGAGCGCATCCAGAAATCATTGTTGCCCAGCACAGTTCATATCCAGGAATACCTGCCCAAATCATTCATTTTTTACCGGCCCCGCGATGTTGTAAGCGGAGACTTCCCGTGGTTTTTCCAAAAAGGCGACATCATATATATTGCAGCGGTTGATTGTACCGGACATGGCGTTCCAGGTGCACTTCTGTCATTTATCGGATATTTTCTCCTAAACAATGTAGTAGACCATGATGATAAAATGAATGCCGGGCAAATTCTGGATAAATTCCACATTGGAGTACGCTCAGCATTAAAACAAGACAAAGCCGGAGCAAATGCACGCGATGGAATGGATATTGCATTTTGTAAAATCAACATTAAAACAAATGAATTGCATTATGCAGGCGCACACAGGCCACTATATCTAATAAGAAACAAAGAATTGTTCGAATATAAAGGAAACCGGAAAGCCATTGGAGGAATACCATTAGGAAAAAAACCGGAAAAAGATTTTAAAAATTATCCTCTGCAAATGGAACACGGAGACAAAATCTTTTTCTTTTCCGATGGACTTCCAGATCAGGTTGGCGGACCGGACAAGCGGAAATACCAACCCAAACGTATAAGAGAAGCTTTAAAAGAAAATGAGAATTTATCAATGGCACAATTCAATGATTATTTTAATAAAGACTTCTTAAAGTGGAAAGGAGATAACAAACAAATAGATGATGTGTTACTCATAGGTATAGAGTTTTAATATCCTCAAACAAAATAACTGTTATGGATGATAAAGTAGATATTAAAGATTTCCTCGAATTTGTCTATAGTTTTTATAAAACTATGAAAGACCACGAGGTTACCCTTGTGTATGAAGGTGAGGTCACCCACCAGATTACCAAGGCATTCACCTCGTTGACAGAAACAAACATGGAAGCTGAAGAAGAGGGTCCGTCGACTCAAAAGAAAGTTTTTCATGTTATGGTAGAGTGTTTGCAGAACCTAAGTAAACACGCTGAAACAGTTGATGCAAGCGACCTCAAAAAAGATGGTCGTGGCATTTTTATGTTGAGCAAAAAAACAGATGCTTACAACATTACAACTGGCAACGTGCTAAACAAAAGCAAGATACCTCAAATCAAAGAGATACTTGAACAAATCAACAGCTTAGATAAAGATGGCTTGAAAAAGCTATATAAGCAACAGATCAAAGAAGGAAGGCTTTCAAACAAAGGTGGCGCTGGCCTTGGATTCATTGATATTGCCAAGAAAACAGGCAATAAACTTTACTATAACTTTTTGTCAATTAACGACGAATTTTCTTTTTTCGTTTTTACATCAAAAATTTCAAGAAATAATTAAACAACCAATAAACCATGGAAGTAATAAAGATTATAGGAACAGATGATACGCCGAGTGTAACCCTGGATGCACAAAACGAAATATTTGAAATTTCAGGACGCTCATTGCCAGAAGATGTGGCCGCTTTTTACGAGCCTATTCTCGATTGGCTTGACAGGTATGCTGAAGAACCAAACGAGAAAACGGTGTTCAACTTTAAGCTTGTATATTTTAATACAGCCTCGTCAAAATTAATTCTCGACATTCTTCTCAAACTTGAAGAAATGCACGAAGATGGTAAAGAAATCCTCATCAGATGGCATTTCCCCGAAGATGATGAAGATATGGAAGAAGCTGGTGAAGAATATGCCGATATCGTTGAAGTGCCCTTTGAACAGGTAAGTTATTCGCTTGACTAGACATTAAGCCCTTATTGGCACTGTCGTAAGCCCTGATTTATGAGTGAAGAAATATTAAAAGCTTTGATGCAACTGTTTGCAATTATTGCAAAACAGGATGATGGCGTTGAAGACAATGAAATAGAGTTTGTAAAAACATTCCTGAGTTCCCAACTGAACAAAGAAGCAGTTGAGGAATATATGGCTTTGTTTTACAAACACGCCGGAATAGACCCGGATCAGCGCGACGACAAAAAAGATACAAAACGGAAACTTACTTCGGTTAAAGACTCGGTTAAAATACTGGGTATATGTAAAAAAATTAACAAAAAACTGAACCAAAAACAAAAAGTTGTTGTATTGGTTCGTTTGTTTGAGCTAGTCAATGCCGACAGAAAATTTACCGAGCAACGTATGGCCATTATCAATACCGTTGCCGAAGTATTTAATATTGCACCGGAAGAATTTGAAAGTACTGAAACTTTTGTGGTAGAAAAACCAGAAAAAATCAGTAATCCACATATCCTGAAAATCACGGCCAAAAAAGAAGAAGAAAAGGATACACAAAGTAAACACATCCATAGCGAAGATCTCGACGGAAATCTACTTGTATTACAAATTAAAAGTGTAGACCTTTACTTCCTCCGCTATACCGGTAACCAGGATATATTTTTAAATGGATTGCCTCTCAACAACCGTAGCATTTATCTTTTTGCCAATGGCGGCACAGTCAAACTAACTAAAGGTAAGCCAGTTTACTACTCCGATGTAGTAGCACATTTTTTAGCCGACATTACATCATCTAAAATATCTTTTAATGTAAACAATGTTGGTTATACTTTCCCCAATGGCGGAATAGGCCTCCGTGACATTGATATCTCAGAAGAACAAGGCCGGCTTATTGGCATTATGGGAGCCTCCGGAGCAGGAAAAACCACCCTGCTTAATGTTCTTACGGGCATGGATAAACCCTCTGAAGGCGAGGTAATTATCAATAACATTAATATTCATGAAGAGCCCGAAAAAATAGAAGGAGTTATTGGATCTATTCCCCAGGACGACCTTTTAATAAGTGAATTAACCGTTTATCAGAACCTGTATTTTAACGCTAAGCTTTGTTTCAAAGATAAGACAGAAGAAGATTTAGATCAACTCGTAGAAAAAACACTTAAGAATCTCGGTCTTTATGAAAGAAAAGACCTAAAAGTTGGCTCGCCGTTAAACAAGACCATTAGCGGAGGGCAACGAAAAAGACTCAATATAGCCCTGGAACTTATTCGGGAACCATCAATCCTTTTTGTCGATGAGCCAACAAGCGGACTTTCATCCAGAGACTCCGAAAATGTGATGGATCTTCTCCGGGAATTGGCACTAAAAGGAAAGCTCATATTTGTAGTTATCCACCAACCTTCATCAGACATTTACAAAATGTTTGACAAAATGTTGATTCTCGACACCGGCGGTTATCAAATATATTATGGTAACCCGGTCGAAGCCATTACATATTTCAAAAAACTCGACAATCAAATCAACAGCGATGTTGGAGAATGTCCAACTTGCGGTAATGTAAACCCCGAACTGATTTTTAACATTATCGACGCAAAAGTTGTTGATGAATTTGGGCGTTATACCAGCAACCGAAAAGTAACACCGACAGAGTGGGAAAAACGATATTCAAATGAAAATGTAGTAGAGCATGTCCCGGATGTGAATGAAAACCCCCCTCAAACATTAAACATACCCAGTTGGATACAACAATTTAAAATATATACAATTCGGGATGCCATCTCCAAATTTACCAATAAACAATATGTGGCATTAAACCTATTCGAGGCACCCTTGCTCGGATTTATCCTGTCGTTCATTATCAGATACATCGAACCCGATGCTGAGAAATACATATTCAGGGCAAACGCCAATATACCACCATATATCTTTATGGCGCTTATCGTTCTGCTTTTTCTGGGCTTTATGGTAAGTGCAGAAGAAATTTTTAAAGACCGAAAAATACTCAAAAGAGAAAAATTTCTCAATCTGAGCCGGTCAAGCTACCTCACATCTAAAATATTGATATTATTTTTCATATCGGCTGTACAAGCATTGTTTTTTGTGCTTGTAGCTAATAATGTGCTGGCTCTTCGCGGACTATTTTTTGAATATTGGCTCACAATGTTTTCAATAGCTGCATTTGCCAATATGTTGGGCCTTAATATTTCATCTGCATTCAATTCGGCTGTTACCATTTATATTATGATACCGCTGTTAATGATTCCCCAAATGGCACTTGGCGGTGCCATGTTCAGTTTCGATAAACTAAACAGGGATATCAGCAGTGTAGACAAAGTACCGTTAATTGCAGAATTCATAGCTTCTCGTTGGTGTTATGAAGCACTCATGGTAAAACAATTTCGCGACAATGAATTCGAAAAACATTTTTACGATATCGACCGATATGTGAGTATTGGTAGTTATCGCGGTACAAAATGGACAGAAGAAGTTGAGAAAAGAGTTGATGAAGCATTGCAAAGTGTTCAATCCAACAACGACAGTATACTTGAAGCCTCAAAAGGCACATTCGAATTATTACGCCATGAAATTAGCCTGGAAAACAGTCGTAATCAAAGAATTAATTTTGCCAATGTTGATCGTATAAATACAAAATATTTTAATCCGATGCTGGCGGATAGCATTCTTAACTACTTAACCGATATCAAGGAATACTACGAAACCCTCTCTATAAAAGCCCGGAAAAAGAAAGACGCAATGATTATAAAGCTCGACTCCAAAGACCCCCGGCTTTATCTTGAACAACAAGAAAAATATCACAATGAAGCCGTTTCCGACATTGTGAAAAATATATACATGAAACAAGTAGTAGAATACGATAATAAACTTGTACGACAGCGCGATCCCATTTTTCGTTTTCCTGAAGTTAATCATGCCCTGGATTTCAGAAGTCATTTTTTTGCCCCCCAAAAACATTTTTTGGGAACCTACATGGATACATTTTATTTTAACATGATAATAGTGTGGGTAATGACTATTGTTCTTTACGTTACGCTGTATTATGATGCTTTGAAAAAATTGCTTGACATGTTTTCTAAATAGTCAAAGTTTTTGACTTTTGAAATATTTTGTATATTTACTCATAGAAAAAATCGTCTGAAGATATGGAGAAAATACTAATTTTTTTAACTGCTTTAACCTTTGTATTAGCCGGCTGCGGTGACGGTCAGCAAAAAAAGGAGAGCTTTGATGATATATTGGGAGACACACCCAATATTGACAGCACAGAGGCTACACAAGAGCTTCCAACCGAAGCACAACAGGTTTTACAGAATATTTCATCATCCCCTGTTGAAATGGCAGCCCTTTTACAAAATGCCGGTGTTGAATTTTCGGAAAAATACATCACCGAAGTACAGGATGTTGACCGCTATAATACAGATTTTAAACGATCTGTAAACCTGGGAATTTTGGGTGCAGATTTGGGTTACCTGAATATGTACAAAAAGACCGGGCCGGTTATGAATAATATGCAAGCCATCAGAAAGCTTTCTGAAGAACTAAATGTGCAACAGTTTTTCGATTTCCAGACCATTAAACGACTTGCTACAAATAATGAAAATATTGACTCGCTCATGTTCATTACGCTGCAAAGTTTTAATAATATGGATACGTATTTGCAGCAAAATGGGCGTAGTGAAATTAGCGCGTTAATTATTTGCGGAACCTGGATAGAAGGTATGTACATAGCCACGCAGGTATTGAAAGATGCAAAAGTCGCAAACGAGGAAATTGTGGAACGTATTGGTGATCAAAAAGAGGTAATTGAGAATCTTACAACCATGTTGAGCTACTACAAAAATAACCCTCAATTTAAGATGCTGCATCAATCTTTTCAAGATATTTTAAGCTCGTACGATGGTGTTACAAAAACCATTGAGCAAGGAGAGCCTGAACAGCGTGAAATAGATGGTATAATGGTTGTTATTCAAAATGAAATCAGTCATGTTAATGTGCCACCTGAAACAAGAAAGAAAATTATCAGGACAATTGAAGAAGTAAGAAATAATTTAATCAAATTATAATATGAGGAAAGCAATTGCATTATTCGTCATAGCATTGTCTTTTATGGCAGGCAATGCATTCGGCCAAAGCGACGAACTGGTGAACACCTGTGCTCTCAATATTGGCAATGCTACCTATATGAAAGATTTTAAGGTAAAATTGCAGCAAAGCAGCGTGAAACCGCCCCCATCATCGAAGTTCTCCATATTAATGAATAAAGGAACTATTTATAAACTCAATACCTGTAATGCAGATGGTTATGCAGGAAAAGCTGTTGTTGAGCTTTATGATGGCTCAAAGAAACTTACAGCCAACCTGGAATCGGATGGAACAGTAAAAGATGCTTTTGGTTTCTTCTGCCAAAAATCGGGCGTTTACAAACTACGCGTGTATTTTAAAGACGGTAAAGAAGGAGCTGCAGTAGTTATTCTCAGTTTTATGCAGAAAAAATAACTAATTATTTATATGTAAAAAAGCTGCCTTACGAGGCGGCTTTTTTTATTGGCCAGCGTTTACGAACAAAGTCGCAGGCTACAAAAATCAGATAGCCGAGCAGAATACCTAAAAGAGCACCAAAAAATATATCGCCCGGGTAATGCACGCCCAAATAAATTCGGCTATATGAAACCAACGCTGCCCAAATTAATATTGCAATGGTGTACCATTTTCTCCTGTTGACCATTAAAGAGAACATTGCAAAACCAAAAGTATTGGCTGCATGGCTGGAGACAAAACCAAATGCTCCACCCCGATAATCATTTAAAACACGAACCAAATTGCCAATATCCGGGTTATGGGTCGGACGTGGCCGCTCTACCGCGAATTTTATGGCTACGGAAATTTGATCGTTTGCAACTACAACCAAAATAGCAAAAATGGTGAGCCAGATAGCGTTCCATTTGTGTTCTTTAATCCACCATGCGAGAACAGCTACATATAAAGGAATCCAAAAATATTTACCACTAAACCACCACATGAGTTGGTCGAATACTGAATTGTGCAGACCGTTTAGAAATAGAAATAAACTTTTATCCAGTTCAATAAAAAAATCAAGCATTTTCTTCGGGATTTAAGGTTTTCCAAATTAAATCTTTTAGTTGACTAATATTGTATTGTGCGACTGATGAAATAAATAGGCTTGGTAAATTAGGCAGGTCTTGTTTAATTTCGTCCATTAACTCTTCATCCAACATATCGCTTTTAGTAATGGCAAGAATGCGCGATTTATCGAGCAACTGCGGATTATGCTTTTCCAGTTCTTTAAGTAATATTTTGTATTCTTTATGAATATCATCGCTGTCGGCAGGAACCATGAACAGTAATGCCGAGTTACGTTCAATATGTCTTAAAAATCGTAAACCGAGGCCCTTACCTTCGGCTGCACCTTCGATAATACCCGGGATATCTGCCATAACAAAAGAGCGATTGTCACGATAGGGCACAATGCCTATATTGGGCGTTAATGTGGTAAACGGATAATTAGCAATTTTGGGTTTGGCGGCAGAAATAACAGACAATAAAGTAGATTTCCCGGCATTAGGAAAACCAACAAGGCCAATATCTGCCAATATTTTAAGTTCGAAATAGAAAAAACCTTCTTTCCCGGGTCTGCCAGGTTGGGCGTACCTGGGCGCCTGATTTGTTGAGGTTTTAAAATGGGTGTTTCCCAGTCCGCCCTGGCCTCCTTCAAGCAAAATTACCTGTTCATCGTGTTTTGTGACTTCACAAACAATTTCGTTTGTTTCAGCATCGCGCACAATAGTTCCTATGGGTACATCTATAATGACATCTTCACCCTGTGCGCCGAAGCTGCGCTGAGCTCCGCCGGGTTCACCATTTTCGGCGAAAATATGTTTTTTGTAACGCAAATGGAGCAATGTCCATTGATTACGGTTCCCGCGAAGGTAAATATTGCCGCCTCGTCCGCCATCGCCTCCATCGGGGCCGCCTTTATCCACGAACTTTTCTCTCCTGAAATGTTCAGATCCAGCTCCGCCTTTTCCCGAGCGGCAAAATATCTTTATATAATCAACAAAATTTGATTGTCCCATCTTCTCCGTCTCCTTATGCCCTGTTTGGGGTGCTAAATAAATTGTTCAATTACGCTGCTAATCCGGTTAAAAACTTCATCGATAGTACCAACACCATCAAATTCGCAATGTTTGTGATGCTGCTTGTAGAAAGTAATAACCGGTTCGGTGCTGTCGCGATATACGTTCAGCCTGTTTTTTAATACATCTTCGTTTTGATCGTCGGTGCGGCCGGATTTTTCTCCGCGTTTGCGCATCCTTTTGAGTAGTTCTGCTTCGGGAACTTTCAGGTCGAGCATCAGTTTGATGGTTTGCCCGCGTTCAAATAGTTCTGTGCGAAGTATTTCGGCCTGCCTGATTGTGCGGGGAAAGCCATCAAAAATGAAACCTTTCTCATCGGGATGCTGGTCAAGAAATTTCATAACAAGATCAACTACCAGTTCATCCGGAACCAAATCGCCTTTTTCAACATACGATTTTGCTTTTTTTCCAAGTAGCGTTTCTTCGCTCATTTCTTTTCGGAAAATATCCCCGGTTGAAATGTGCTTAAGGCTGTATTTATTTACAATCCGGTCAGACTGTGTCCCTTTACCCGATCCCGGAGGCCCAAAGAGTACAATGTTGAACATAGACAAATGTTTTTAGACCAATTTATAGATATGAGGCAAGTTGCGGCCTAACCCGTTATAATCCAAGCCATAGCCAACAATAAAATCAGGAGGTATTTCAAAACCCACGTAATCTAAGGGTATATTTTTTTGATATGAGTCGGGTTTAAAAAGTAAAGTTGATACAAGTATTTCTGCCGGATCATACCCTTTTAACTGTTTGATGATTTGCTCCAGTGTAATTCCCGTATCTACGATATCTTCAATAATTACTACCGTTTTATTGGCAATATCTTCATTAATTCCGATTAGCCTTTTTACTTTACCCGAAGATGTAGTGCCATCGTATGAAGCTACCTTCAGGAATGTAATGGGCGCGGGAATGGTAATTGTTTTGTATAAATCTGCGGCAAACATAAATGCGCCATTCAGTATACCCAGAAACATGACATCTTTCCCGGCCAAATCTTCGTCCATTTGCTGTGCCAGGGTTTTTACACGTTCAAGTATTTTATCCTGATGAATAGATATTTCAAAGGTTTTGTCGAGAACTTTTACTTGGCTCATATCATTGAATTTTATGGTTTTCGTATATTTGATGCGAAAATACAAAGGTTCAGTCAGAATTACATTTTTTTCTGCCTGTTTTATTATCAAAACCGGGTTAATATGTATTTTTTTGTTTTTAAACCAAAGGTCACTTAACCGTGTTCTTACTATATTTAAATCTATAAATTAATATCAACTATGACACCAAAAGTTAGCATTATTATGGGTAGTACTTCCGATTTGCCTGTTATGGAAAAAGCCGCACAGGTACTGGAAGAGTTTAAAATACCTTTTGAAATGAATGCCCTTTCAGCGCATCGTACACCTGAAAAGGTTGAAGAATTTGCCAAAAACGCCTACGACAAAGGCATTCGTGTGGTAATTGCCGGTGCCGGAATGGCAGCACATTTGCCGGGAGTTATAGCAGCCCTTACGCCAATACCCGTTATCGGTGTACCTATAAATGCTTCCCTTGAGGGTTTGGATGCAGCTTTGTCTATTATGCAAATGCCCCCGGGAATTCCTGTTGCAACCGTTGGAATTAACGGAGCAAAAAATGCCGGAATATTGGCTGCACAAATGCTTGGCGTGAACAATGAAGATATTTTCAAGGCAACCGTTGATTATAAAGAAGCGTTGAAGCAAAAAATTACCAAAGCCAACGAAGATTTATCAAAGATTAAATACGAATTTAAGACGAATTAATAATTTAGTCTGATAATATATTTTGCTTAGAAGGGATTTATTCATATTTTTCGGATAAATCCCTTTTTATTTGCCCATGCAATTAAAACTTAAGAAATCAGAACTATTAATAGCTGCTCTACTGTGTTTTTGTAATTTCAGTACTGCAGGTAATTTTAATTTTTATGGCGGAGCACGTTCTGCTGCAATGAGTAACGCCGTAATTATGTCGCCAAAACTGGCATATATGCAAAACCAGGCTTCACTGGGCTGGCTCGATGCGAAAAGTTTATCTATTTACAGTACGTATCGTCCGGGGCTGCCACAATTGGCCGTTTTTGGGGCAGAAGGTCGCGCAGACCTTTGGGGTGGTGGATTTGGAATGCAGGTTCAGCGATTTGGGTATGAGGTGTATAACGAAAATAAAATAGGATTAGGATATGGCAAAAATCTGGGAGATTATTTTTCTGCAGGAGTACAATTTAGCTACTTGTACACCGATCTTTCCGGACCATACCAATCGTATCACAGCCTTGTGGCCGAAGCCGGCGTGCAGGCGAAATTTGACGAAAAATGGATGTTTGGCGTACATATTTACAATCCTACTCTGAGCAAAACCGGCGGGCAAGAAGACGAAGTGCCTGAAACCATTTTCCGGGCGGGTGCCGGAGTGCAGGTCAATGAGGAATTTCTGATAACTGCAGAGGCAGAAAAACATATTGATAAAGAAATAAATTTCCGTATGGGCTTCGATTATGAATTTGATATGGGACTGAATTTCCAGACCGGATTTCAAACCTACCCCCGGCAATTTTCAGTTGGAGCCGGATATGAATTTAGTCATTTTGCCGTTCAGGTTGCTGTAACCTCAAACACTTACCTGGAGCCGGGAACGCATTTTTCACTTTATTACAAGTTTTAAAATGGGGAAATATATCATACTCATATTTATGATAATTTCGACTGCTTTTCAATTGGCAGCCCAGGAAAAAAATGCGCGTGAATATATTGGTAATATAACCGAAGAGCTGCTTGAAAATGAAATAGCAGAATCAACAATAGAAGAAACTACCAATACACTGGCAAACTGGTCAGAAATAAAACCGAATATCAACAATGTTGACCCGGAGGAATTGCTTAATTATCAGTTAATTAACCCGATGCAGGCAGCCGAATTGAATGATTACATTTCTAAAAACGGCGATTTGTACACACCTTTTGAATTGATTTATTTGCCTTCTTTTGATCAGGCCACGGCGGAACGATTAACATGGTTTTTTACTTTTGGGAAAAAAGAGGAGAGAAGGAGAGGCCTGCGGCAATATACCTGGGGCAGGCACGAGGTTATTGCCCAATACAACCGGGTAATCGAAAAAAAGGAAGGGTATTTGGATGGCGACTATGAAGGTAAGCCCGGTAAAAAATATTTGCGCTACAAATACAAATACGGGCGCGATTTATCAATCGGCATTACAGCTGAAGGCGACCCGGGCGAAGCTTTTTTCTCCGGTTCCAATGAAGCGGGCTTTGATTATTACTCCATGCATTTTTTTATGCAGCCCGGCAAAAATCTGAAAACAATAGCTGTAGGCGATTTTCAAACAACAATGGGGCAAGGTTTGATTTGCGGACAGGGTATTTGGGGCGGGAAAAACAGCGCAACTACCCAGATTCGCAATACCCGACAGGGCTTCAAACCATACAGCAGTGCAACGGAGTACGGTTTTATGCGCGGAGCAGCCATTGAAGGAGCGTACAAAAGTTTTAATGCGGGCGCTTTTGTAAGCTATCAGGATATTGATGCCAGCCTCGATACGCTGGATAATGTATATATTACAAGTTTATCATCCACCGGCTTACATCGTACAGTTGGAGAAATAGCAAAAAAGGATATCGCGAAAGAGTTTATCTCCGGCGGTTTTGTGCAAGGGCGCTTTGGAAGTTTAAAACTCAATGTAAATACAATTTTTACCCGGTATGAACATCCGGTAAAACCAACCGATCAACTTTATGATTTGTACGACCCGCAAGGTACTGAGTTTGGCAATATTTCATCGAGCTATTTATACCAGATAGACCGGTTTACTTTTTTTGGCGAAATTGCCTGGAGCAGCTCAAATGCTTTGGCCAACATTCACGGGCTTACGTTCTACCCCATCGAATCGGCCGGATTGGCATTATTATACCGGAATTACGATAAAGAATTTGTTGCGATACACGGATACGGTCTTGGCGAAGCATCGGGCGTGCAAAACGAAGAGGGTTTTTACCTGGGCTTGGAATGGCTGCCGTTTAAATACACAAAAGTTAATTTATATGCAGATTTTTTCAAGTTTCCATGGTTGCGCTACGGCGAAAAAGCCCCGACCGATGGCAGTGAGTATCTCGTAAATATCGACTATGCACCCAGGCGCACTATTGATTTTCAAACACGTTTCAAGTATGAAAAAAAATCGACATCTGTTTCAGAAGATCAATTTGCAAATATAGCTTACGGAGAGCTTTACAAGTGGAGAATACAATCAACCATGGATTACACAGAAGCCCTGTCCGGTCAGGTTCGACTGGCATTCAGCCATTTTAATCAGGATACAGCAAAATACAACGGTTGGTTGCTCTATTATGAACACTTTTACGAACCTCCGCAAACTGATTTCAGGGTAAGTTTACGCATAAATATTTTTGATGTTGAAGATTATACAGCACGCATCTATACCTATGAACGAGATGTGCTTTACAGTTTTTCCGTGCCTTCTTTTCAGGCCACCGGAATTAGGTATTATTTGAATGTTAAGTGGGATGTGTTGGAAGATTTGTCGCTGTATGGAAGGATCGACAGGACAAATTATTTACATAAACAAGAAGTTTCCTCCGGAAATGAGTTGATCAATGAACCGCACAAAACCTCGGTACATTTAAAAATGCGTTGGACATTTTAAAAATGCACATTCAGAAGGATTTAATTCTCCGGTTAAGAACAAAACCACCCGATTATAGTTTGATTATTATCGAACTACATTAAAACTTAAAAACATCATTATGAAAATTTCTCAAAAAACTTCGCTCAAATATGTTAATACCGGATTGTTAGTTTTGCGCATTGGTATTGGAATTATGTTTATGTTTCATGGTGTGCCAAAATTATTGGGCGGTCCCGATATGTGGGAAAAAATAGGCTCTTCAATGTCATACGTGGGAATTGATTTTTTACATGTATTTTGGGGCTTTATGGCTGGCTTTGCTGAAGCTGTGGGAGGATTGTTCCTTATGCTGGGGTTGGCCTTTCTGCCCGCTGCATTAATGATGACATTTACCATGTTTATTGCATTGATGACGCATTTTGGCAAAGGTGATGGATTTACCGGGTACTCGCATGCTCTTGAATCCATGATTTTATTTATTTCACTGGCAATAACAGGGCCTGGTAAATATCGGTTATCAACATTTATTATCAAATAAATATAAGCAACCTCTGGTCAACTTTTAGCATCTTTCTGTCAAATTTCACTATTTATTAACTTACATACAAGTTAATACAGTTCTGTTTGTCCTATATTTGCATGTTAGCTCAGTCTGTATGGTCTGATGTTTCGGAGCATTCTTTTTTACCAATTTATTTGGCAAGTTTCTATACATCATATTTTTACATTCTTAAACTTTACTATTATGACAAACATTCGTTTTAAAGCTCTTGAGCAAATTATGCAAGACCAAAACCATTTTGCAGGTCAACAGAAACAAAAAATTTCTGAATATTTTGCGGAATCAGTATTTACGCATGAAAAAATGCAGAATTATTTATCGCAGCGAGCTTTTGGCGAATTTCAACAGTCAATAAAAGAAAACGCACCCATTTCAATTCAACTGGCCGATCAAATTGCCTCAGCCATGAAAGGCTGGGCCATGGAGCAGGGAGCAACACACTATACACACTGGTTTCAGCCTTTAAACGGCGCCACTGCTGAGAAACACGATGCATTTATCGATTTTGCGGATGGCAATTACCATATTGAGCGTTTTTCGGGAAAATTGCTTGTGCAGCAAGAGCCTGATGCCTCCAGTTTTCCAAGCGGCGGCATGCGTAACACTTTCGAAGCCAGAGGCTATACCGGCTGGGACCCCACTTCGCCGGCATTTATTATTGATGGCACCCTGTGTATTCCCACAGTTTTCATTTCGTACAAGGGCGATTCGCTCGACTTCAAAACCCCGTTACTAAAATCGCAGCGAGCCATTGGCGATGCAGCAGCCAAAGTGTGCAGGCTTTTCGACCAGAATGTAGCCGATGTAAAAGTTACGTTAGGCTGGGAGCAGGAATATTTTTTGGTTGATGAGCGCCTTTATATGGCCCGGCCTGATTTACATCTTACCGGGCGTACATTAATGGGACATGCATCGGCCAAAGATCAGCAAATGGAAGATCATTATTTTGGTTCCATTCCATCGCGTGTATTGCATTTTATTCAGGATTTTGAGCACCAGGCGCACCTTTTGGGTATTCCTGTAAAAACCCGTCATAACGAAGTAGCCCCGGGCCAGTTTGAATGCGCGCCCATGTTTGAAGAAGTGAATCTGGCTGTAGATCATAACCAATTGCTCATGGATATGATGAAAAAGATAGCGCGAAAACATAAATTCCGTGTTTTACTTCACGAAAAACCTTTTCAGGGCGTTAACGGATCCGGGAAACACAATAACTGGTCGCTGCTAACCAATACAGGAGTTAATTTATTGGCACCCGGAAAAACACCCGGGAAAAATCTTATGTTCCTTAGTTTCCTTGTCAATATTATCAGTGCAGTTTATCGAAACGCCGATCTTTTGCGCGGTTCCATTGTTTCTGCCGGCAACCAACACAGGCTCGGAGCCAATGAAGCACCGCCCGCCATAATTTCTGTGTTTATCGGACAGGAACTAACACGCATTTTGGAGCAAATTGCCAGCAGCTCCGAAGAGCAGCTCACCGATGATCTGTCGGCCAAAATTCAACTGAACATAGCCAACATACCGGAGTTACTTTTAGACAACACCGACCGCAATCGTACATCACCCTTTGCATTTACAGGCAACCGTTTCGAGTTCCGCGCCGTAGGCTCATCGGCCAATTGTGCCTCTCCGATGATTGCTCTGAACACCGCAACAGCCGACCAACTGGAGAAGTTTTACGTGAAGCTTTCCGATGCGCTCAAAGCAGGGAAATCATTTGATAAAACCCTTATTTCTTTGCTGCGGGAAGAAATTCTGGAATCGAAAAAAGTTCTTTTCGAAGGCGACGGATACAGTCAGGAGTGGCTTACAGAAGCAGAGAAACGCGGACTCACCAATGTACGTTCAGTGCCGGCTGCGCTGAAAGAATTTACAGCGAAAAAGAATATTGACCTGTTTAAACGGCACAGCGTTTTTTCAGACAAAGAGCTTGAAGCCCGTTATGAAATTAAACTGGATACATTCATCAAACAAATGCAAATTGAATCGCGGGTATTGGGCGATTTGGCAATTAACCATATCGTACCCACGGCCATCAGCTATCAAAATATCTTAATAAAAAATGTAGAAGGTTTAAAAGTAATTCTTGAAGGCAAAGAATATAAAGAACTTTCGCAACCGCACATAGACTCGATTAAAAAGATATCAGGGCACGTAAAAAACATCAGGGAACTGGTGTCGAAAATGGTCGATGCCCGGAAAAGCGCCAACGAAGCTCCGGATATAGCGCAAAGTGCTGCTTTGTACGATTCCGGAGTGCAAATATTTTTTGAACAAATCCGTTATCATATTGATAAACTGGAGCTTATTTGTGACGATAACCTCTGGCCGCTGCCTAAATACAGAGAGCTCCTGTTTATTCGATAATTAAAAGAAGATTCATGAATTTTCATGGTTAAAAAATGCGTCTGTTTATCATACATCTTGATGGGCAGGCGCTTTTTTTAACACCATTGCCGCATGTGTGGTTTTAAAAAAAAAGCTGGTAAATACAACCAGCAGCAAGGTTTAGGCTTTGCTGCTGGTTTTTACCTCGCCCTGTCTTTTTAACGCTGTTAATCGGACACGGCCTCAGACTCGGTGTGTCTCCAAGACACGCCGAGTCTTTCCGGCACAAACCATTTCCAAAAAACCGAAATATCGTTATCTTTGTTGCAATGAGTAGTA
>CAYPSX010000016.1:0-38805 GCA_964413185.1 uncultured Bacteroidales bacterium | reverse complement strand
GTTATTTTGTTGTTTTTCAACACATTATTTAACTGCGAAACTTTAGTTATTAATTGATGAAAACAAAAAAGACAAGATTTTCGTAATATTAACTACAGGAGGTGGAAGTGCACGGGCTGTTGAAAGGTATGTAAATATTCTTCGGAAACATTACAACGAAGTCAACTTTATTGTACCTGATTATGCCTATAGTGCAGGGACAATTTTCTGTATGAGTGGTGATTTTATTTATATGGATTATTTCTCTGTTTTAGGGCCAATTGATCCACAAGTGCAAAATAAAGAAGGGAAATTTGTAGCAGCTTTAGGTTATTTAGATAAAATCAATGAATTAATAGAAAAAGCAAAAAACAATGAATTATCACAAGCAGAATTTTTAATCTTAAAGGACTTTGATTTAGCTGAATTAAGAGGTTATGAGCAAGCAAAGGAGCTTACAATTTCGCTTTTGAAAAAGTGGCTTGTTAAATACAAATTTAAAAACTGGACTCATCATAAAACAAATCCAAAATTACTCAGTACTCAAGTCACAATTGCACAAAAACAAAAACGAGCTGAGGAAATTGCTGATAAATTGAGCGATAATAAACTATGGAAATCACATGGTAGACCGATAAATATTGAATGCCTAGAAAAAGATTTAAAATTACGTATTGAAGACTATAGTGATGAAAAAGAGCTAAGAGAATTGATTAGAGGTTACTATGAACTTTTATCCGATTACGTAAATAAGAATAGATTTCCTATATTTGTTCACACAAGAAAATTTATTTAAGATATGGGACACATTGAGAAAGATATATTAAAAACACTCAAACTTGAATCAAAAAGATTCAAGAATGACCCAAATATTGCTAAATTTGACAAAGCAAGTAAAGAATTTTCAGACCTAATTGATAAAGGTATTGCCCAGCCTAGGGGCAACCAACAAATGCCAGTTGATCGATTTCATTTAAAGACCTACTCTTTTAATACTAGCCAATAAAAAACGGGTTGTAACACCTGCGAGTGAGCAAAAGGCGCTTGTAGCGGGTTTTAGCGCCAGAGGAGTTTGATTAACTCCGCCAAATCTACGATTAGACGAGTTGTTTTTTGAACTGAAAATCATAAATTTGGCTCACTGCAGCTTGAGAGGCCTTAAAAAGTGAGCCTTTCGCTCACCAGCAGGAAACGATATTAAAACCAACCATACGGATGAACCGAGCCATGACCAAAATTTTATCACAGTTCTGCTGAGCTTGTCGAAGTTGATGCTGAGCTTGTCGAAGTACACTCGCATGATTAAAGAGGAACTGAAAATAGTGTGTACCGGATATTTAGCTTATCATGGCGAGCTACATCCGACCATTGAAATCAAAATTATAACCGGATGAAACTATTAGCGAAAACTTTTCACGGACTTGAAGACGTACTTGCCACTGAATTAGCTGAAATTGGAGCTGCGAATATTGAAAAACTCAACCGGGCTGTTTCTTTCGAAGGCGATTTGGGTATGGTCTATCGTGCCAATCTGGCATTGCGTACAGCACTGAATGTGCTCATTCCAATTAAAACATTTACAGTTAAAAATCAACAGGAATTTTATGAGCAGGTGCGTGCCATTGAGTGGAAAAACTATTTTAAAGTGCGTAAAACAATCCTCGTAAGTGCAACTGCCAATTCAAAAATTTTCGATCATTCCCATTTTTTGGCTTTACGAACCAAAGATGCCATTGCCGATTATTTTACCGATACAGCCGGCCGCCGGCCTAACGTTGAAAAAGAAAACCCGCAAATACGTATCGATGTTCATCTGGCAGAAAACGAAGCAACCATTTCATTAAATTCAAGTGGAGAACCCCTGTTTAAACGCGGATACCGGGTTCACCATGGAAAAGCCTCGCTGAATGAAGTTCTTGCTGCAGGAATTATTCTGAAAAGTGGTTGGCACGGGCAAAATGAACTGATTGATCCGTTTTGCGGCAGCGGAACAATACTCACCGAGGCCGCACTCATTGCTGCCAACATAAGGCCTGGCGCCTACCGCGAACAATATGGTTTTGAGCACTTTCTCGATTATGATAAAAAATTACTGGAAGAAGTTCAGGATGAAGATAATGAACGAAAAATAGAAGTCCCAATACTGGGAGTCGATATATTACCAAAACAAATTGGTTTTGCCAAAGCCAATATTCAGAACGCATTCTTGCAAAAATATATAGATGTGCAAAAAGGCGATTTTGAAACCATACAGGGAGAAGAATCAAAGGGAACAATCATTACAAATCCCCCTTACGATAAGCGCGTTCAGATTGATGAAGTCGTAAAATTATATAGGCGTTTTGGCGATCATCTCAAACAACAGTTCAATGGATACGATGCATGGATTATTTCCGGCAACGATCAGGCAATGAGGAATATAAGGCTTAAAACATCATCGCGTGATGTCTTGTTTAATGGTCCGATTGAAACCAAATTGTGCCATTATGAATTGTTTTGATTTAATTTTTTTGCATGCGTGCTGAAAGTCAACATGCTATAATTTATCTTCAATCTTTGCATATATCAGATTAGAAAACATGCAATATTTTGATTAAATTGCAACTTTATTCAAGTCGTTGGGGAAAATTTTCCCGGCACATCATAAGATGTTGAATTTAAACACATAAATATGTCAAAAGTAATTGCATTAGCCAACCAGAAAGGCGGAGTAGGAAAAACAACAACAGCAATAAACCTGGCAGCTAGCCTGGGCGTACTTGAACAAAAAGTTCTCATTGTTGATGCTGATCCTCAAGCCAATGCTACCTCCGGCTTTGGTTTTGATGTTCGCAATGTAAAAGCCAGTATATACGACTGCATTGTGGATGATTTCGATCCACATAAAACTATTCTCAATACTGAATTGGAAACCGTAGACCTTATTCCCTCCAACATTGACCTGGTTGGTGCTGAAATTGAAATTCTCAATATGCCCGACCGTGAAAAAGTGTTGAGGTCAGTAGTCAATAAAGTACGCGACAACTACGACTGGGTGCTTATAGACTGTTCCCCTTCGTTGGGATTGATTACCGTAAATGCATTGTCTGCATCTGATTCGGTAATGATACCCGTGCAATGCGAATATTTTGCACTCGAAGGATTGGGGAAATTATTGAACACAATAAAAATTATCCAGGGCAACCTGAACAAAGAGCTTGAAATAGAAGGATTTTTGCTTACCATGTTCGATGGTCGCACAAGGCTTTCAAACCAGGTCGTAGATGAGGTACGAACACATTTTGAGTCAATGACCTTTGACACCATAATTCAGCGCAATATTAAACTTGGCGAAGCACCAAGCTATGGGAAACCCATTGTAATGTACGATGCCTCAAGTATTGGTGCCACAAGCTATTTGAATTTGGCCAAAGAACTATTGCAGAGAAATAATGCCACAAAAATGGATAATGACGATAAAAAAGTAGATTAAATTTTTTACACAAATGGTAGCTAAGAAGAAAGCATTAGGAAGAGGATTAGGAGCACTCATAGAGGAATCTCCAAAAGCGGAAGAACCGATACAAAACGAAGCCATACAAGAGATACCAATCGCTAATATTGCGGTTAACCCATTTCAGCCACGAACAGAGTTTGATGAAGATGCACTGGAAGAACTAGCCGCTTCGGTCAAAGAGCTGGGTATAATACAGCCCATTACCGTACGCAAGATAGCTGAAAACGAGTACCAGATTATTTCCGGCGAACGAAGGACCCGTGCAGCAACAATGGCCGGCCTTGAAAATATACCGGCCTATATTCGTACCGCCGACGATCAGGCCATGCTTGAGCTCGCACTGGTAGAGAACATACAGCGCGAAGACCTCGATGCCATCGAAATCGCTATCAGTTATAAAAGGCTTATCGACGAATGCAGCCTGACCCAAAAAGAACTCAGCCCACGAGTAGGTAAACAACGTTCTACCATTACCAATTACCTGCGTTTGCTCAAATTACCCGCAGAAGTTCAAAAAGGAATAAGGCACAAAGTTATTTCAATGGGACATGCCAAAGCGCTGATCAACATTGAAAACGACGACGACCGCCTATACCTGTTCGAAATGATGGTCAAAGACGGACTTTCTGTTCGAAAGGTCGAAGAATTAGCTAAGAGCATCAATGACGGAGTCGATATAAAAAATGCCGATAAAACCTCTAAACCGACACCAAAAAAAGAACTTGGCGAAGGGTTTAAGGAATTACAGGGTCAACTCAACAATTTCTTTCATACAAAAGTGAAGCTCAAAAGAAACGATAACGGCAAAGGACAAATCGTTATCCCATTTAAAGATGATGACGACCTTGAACGGCTTATTGGCTTGCTCGATCAGGTAAAAAACGATTAAACCCGAAACTTCATGCGCTTTTGGTTTATTATTGCGGCCATTTTCCTGAGTACAGCAGGTGTTTGCCAGAAAACATCAGGTAACGATCGCATAAATGATGATTCTACACGCACGGTGTATGCGCGCAAAGCAACTCTTTTGTCGGCCATAATACCCGGAGCAGGGCAAATTTATAACAGAAAATACTGGAAAGCGCCGTTAATATATGGTGGAGCCGCAGCATTCATCTATTTTGTAAATTTGAATAACACATATTACCAAAAATACCG
Source organism: uncultured Bacteroidales bacterium (assembly GCA_964413185.1). Taxonomy (GTDB): domain Bacteria; phylum Bacteroidota; class Bacteroidia; order Bacteroidales; family Salinivirgaceae; genus Salinivirga. The sequence continues at coordinate 34,172 of CAYPSX010000016.1, read as the reverse complement.
CGACTTATACGAGCAAAAAGTAGATGGAACCGCCGATCCAATTTGGGATCAGGTAAACAAGGAGAGCATCAGGCGCGAACGCGAATATTGGCGGCGAAACAGAGATTTGAACTATATCGGTCTCGGTGTTCTGTATTTTTTGCAAGTTATTGATGCCAATGTCGATGCGCATTTATACGAATACGATATCAGCGATGATTTAACTTTTCGGTACGAACCAATCTTACATCAACCCGTTCGAAATCCTGTATCATTAAAAACTTCTAACACTTTAGGCCTAAAACTTTCGTTAAATTTTTAAATTTGTCAAACAAACCACGACATTAATCGTAGAGATATTTATTAACCCGTTGTACTGAAAAATCACTCACAAATGAAAACCACTTTAATTCAATTCTATATTCTGGCATTTTTATTATTGACCACAAGTATTTCTTCAGCAGAAATTGATACGCTGCGTATTGAGGAGCAAACCGCAGTGCGCAAAGCTACGCGCGATTACGACAGCTTATTGCATTCATGGTATGTGTCCAGATCAGTTGCAGGTTTTGATACAACTTCGCTTGCAAACGCTGATTTTGATTCACTGGAGGGATATTGGCCTCACGATAGCATTATCAAGGTTCAAATGACTGAAATGCCGGTGTTTTTCGATATGACCTACAATAAAATTGTTAAGGCATATCTTAAAGTGTACCTGAAAGACAAGCGAGAGCTCACAGAAACTGTTTTAGGTCTTTCCGATTACTATTTTCCGCAATTCGAAGCTGTGCTCGATGCCAAAAACCTGCCACTTGAACTCAAATATTTACCTGTAATAGAATCAGCACTCAACCCACGTGCAGTTTCCCGCGTTGGGGCAACCGGCTTATGGCAGTTTATGTATGCTACAGGCCGCTTTCTCGACCTTGAAATTACATCATTTGTTGATGAACGGCGCGATGTGTTAGCTTCAACTTATGCCGCAGCCGAATATTTATCTTCGTTGCACGAAATATTTGGCGATTGGACACTTGCGCTTGCAGCCTACAATTGTGGCCCCGGAAACGTGAATAAAGCCATTCGCAGAAGCGGCGGAAAAACTGATTTTTGGGATTTATACTATTATCTGCCGCGTGAAACAAGAGGGTACGTGCCGGGTTTTATTGCCATCATCTATATTTTTAACCACCAAAAAGAGCTGAACCTGGAGCCCAAATCCATAGAAATGCCTGTGGTAACCGATACTATTATGATTACTGATAAGCTACATCTTAAGCAAGTAGCTGAAGTGATGCAAATGCCTTTGGGTCAACTTCAGGATTTAAATCCGCAGTACAGAAGAAATATAATACCGGCCGGTAAACATTATCCGTTGCGCCTTCCGTACCAAAAAGCTACGGATTTTATTGCATTGCAGGATTCAATATACAATTACAAAGATTCTATCTATTTTAATCCTGAAATTTTGGCAAAAAAGCCCAATAAACAACGTTATTATGGTGAAGCACCATCTGGCAACTATAGTCGGTTGTATTACACAGTGAAACCAGGCGATAACCTTGGTTTTATTGCAGATTGGTACGATGTGCGTATTCGCGACCTGCGTTATTGGAATGGAATTCGGGGCAATATGATTCGGACCGGGCAAAAACTCAATGTATATATTCCAAAAAGCCGGGCTGCCAATTATAAAAATATCAATAAACTGTCGTTCGCCGAAAAACAAAAACGGGAAGGCAAGCATGTTCCTGCGGCCATAACAAAATCATACTCAAAAAAATACCCAAAAGACGGAAAGTATGAATACTATACGCTAAAAGACGGCGACACATTATGGGAAATAGCTAAACGTTATGAGGGAGTTTCCGATCGCGATATTTTACAAATGAATAGTCTGAAATCCGGCAGATATCTGAAGGCCGGGCAGCGCATAAAAGTGAAACGTATAGATTAATCCATGGATATAAAGCCCGTCAGACCGATAAATATAGTACTGTTTTTTGCACTGGTTTTGGCGCTGATGGCTTTGTTGTCCTGGGTTTTTCCAAAAGAAGGGCTCCATATTTCCGAAGATGTAAATCTGTCTTTTTATAACCTTGAGCAAATCAATGCCAAACAACCCCGGTATGTTAACCTCGACAGTCTGTTGCTAACCTCAAACCTAACCGACAGCATGCCCGGTAAGGCATTGTCAGACATTAACCTGGGAAACAAAGAAATAACATCAACAGCAATTGATATTGATACTGTTCGTGCCGCAGCCTCGGTGCTTAAGCAACGGATTCAGAAAATTGAGTTTCCCTCGGCCAACACCACCATGTTTGAGCCGTTTTTTTTAGAACTTAAATCGGGCAGGGTTAAGCAGAGCCTGATCCGGATTCTCCATTATGGAGATTCGCAGATAGAGGGAGACCGCATTACTCGTTATTTACGCAACCGTTTTCAAAAAACATTTAGTGGTAGCGGACCGGGTTTATTGCCCTGTTACAAACCAGTTTCAGAGAGCTCCAGTATGCAAATTAGCTCCGAAGGGCCATGGGAAAAACATACAGTGATGATGAGCAGCGATTCCACTTTTCCAAGGGAAAATTATGGCATTTTAGGTTCGTGTGCCAATCTTGTATCCGAAGATAGTATAGTAAGCGGGAGTTTGAATTACAAAATTTCACGATATAGTTACCTGTCTGTGCGCAATTTTAAATGGGCACGATTATTTTTTGGCCGGGGAGCGGGCAATTTTGAGCTGGCTATTTATGAAAAAGACTCACTTTTATTGAAAGATATGGTGAATGGAGAAGGTCCGTTGAACTTTTTCGGCCTCCAATTAAACCATACGCCTGAAGACTTAACCATTAAGGTGAAAGGAAGCGAATTACCTTATTTTTACGCTATGTCTTTTGATCAACCCGTAGGGATAGCTGTTGATAATATTGCCTGGCGCGGTAGCCGGGGTGCTGAGTTTTATAAAATCCGGACAGAAGTTTTATCGCGATTCTTCAGGCAGCTAAATGTAAAACTTATAGTTTTCCAGTTTGGGGTCAATATTGTGCCGCACATAGTGAATAATTACAATTTTTATGAACGCCAGCTCATCAGGCAATTGAAGCACCTGAAGCAGGCAGCCGGCGAAATTCCTGTTCTGGTTGTTGGGGTAAGTGATATGTCGCGAAAGAAAAGCGGCTGGTATGAGTCTTATCCAAATATCACCAAAATACGTGATGCACAACGAAATGCCGCCTTTAAAAGTAATTGTGCATTTTGGGATATGTACGAGGCCATGGGCGGCAATAACTCGATGCCCTCGTGGGTGTTTGCCGAACCAGCTTTGGCACGAAAAGATTTTACACATTTCAATTTCAGGGGCGCACGCATAATTGCCCAAATGATGTACAATGCTATCATGCATGAATACACAAAATATGCAACCGAAAAGAAAGAAAAAAATCAAGCAGATAAGTTATGAGAGAGCGTATTGTATTCCTGTTTTTGGTTGTCATTTTTTATTCACATTCCCTTGCTGCACAGGATTATCCGTATGAAATTGATCAATATCCGTTTATTAACTATGAAAAGAACCGGCTTATCGGAAACGCCGATTTACCCGGGTTCAACGTTTTTTTTTCACAGTGGAAATCCCTGATTTTATATGGCGATGAAAAAATAGAAATTCTCCATATTGGCGATTCTCATATTCAGGCCGATTTTTTTACAGGTCGGATGCGCAGCCGGCTACAAGAATTTTTTCCCGGGTCGGTAGGAGCGAGGGGTATTATTTTTCCGTATAACCTGGCCGCAACCAATAATCCGGGCAATTACCGGATTTCGTCGAAAAATGAATGGGCGGTGGTTAATGGAGTGAAAGAGAAAGTGACGGAAACCGGCATTATTCCCGCCAAGGTATATTCTAATGATTCCGTGATTACCATCAACATAAAGCAACACGATACACTTTTTAATTCCGGGTACGATGAAGTGGAAATGTGGTATACATCAACAGACACACTTAGCTTAATCACGCCCCAACAAAATAGAATTGATATTTTGCCCGGCCAGGGCAGGCTTTGTGTATATATGGATGAGTTGGTAAAAAATGTGCAAATTAAAATTCTGGGCGCTAACGAGTCAAATCCATTTGAGCTTTTTGCTATTGGTTTAAGGAATGAATTTCCCGGAATTACCTATCATGCCCTGGGGCTAAATGGTGCTGAAGCTGAAGATTTTGCCAACTGTAAAGGGTTTACCAGGTTTGTTAATTATACCAATCCGGATTTGATTGTAGTTTCCCTTGGAACGAATGATATTTATGGAAACCATAAAAAATTGGGCGATTTTACGATGTATTACGGCCGCTTAATTAGTCAAATACGTGCAATTTTTCCCGATAAAGCATTAATTTTAACCACACCGCCCGACCATTATATACATGGTTATTTGCCAAACGATAAAGTGGCTGGTGCAGCTGAAATTGTGAAAGGTATTGGATTAAAATTCGATGCCGCTGTTTGGGATTTTTATGAAATTATGGGCGGAGAAAATTCAATGATGGCCTGGGATTTCAATGGTTTAAGTGCCCGGGACAGAGTGCATCTTTCAAAAAAAGGGTATTTATTACAGGGCGATTTGTTTTTTAATGCGTTACTTAGGGGTTTTGAAAAAGCTGAAATGCCTGGAAATGGTGAAAATTAAACAATTACACAGTATTTAAATTGGCCAATATGCCTTAGCGGATATGCAAGATATTTTAAGCCAAATATTTACATACAATGAAAAGATTCCGATGATTTTTACACATTGGAGTTTCTGGGTATTTTTTCTTGTGGTACTTATCGGGTTTGCTTCTTTGCAAAAGCGCATGCAAATGCGAAATACCTGGCTATTTATTGTAAGTTTGTTTTTTTACTACAAGTGCGGCGGGTATTATTTCTTCTTGTTGGTTTTTAGTACTATAGTCGACTATTTTATTGGTTGGGGAATATACAACAGCAATACACCAAACAGACGAAAATTCCTGGTCGGGTTGAGTGTTTTTGTCAACCTTTTTGTACTTTCTTACTTCAAATATGCCTATTTCTATGCTGATTTGGTCAATACAGTCTTTGGAACACAAATCAAAGTGGTTGACTATCTGGCTTTAGGCATTAATCAGGTAGCCAATACAAGTCTCGATATCTATACAATTGTTCTTCCGGTCGGCATATCTTTTTATACCTTTCAAACAATTAGTTATAGCGTTGATATTTATCGCTACAAAGTAAAACCGGTAAAAAACATTCTCGACTTTGGTTTTTACGTATCTTTTTTCCCTCAACTTGTAGCCGGGCCTATTGTACGTGCGGCGGAGTTTGTTCCACAAATTTATCGTAAGTTCAAACTGAGTTCTTATGAGTTTGGCTATGCTACTTTTTTGATTATCAATGGCTTGGTGAAAAAGGTCGTTATCAGCGACTATATTTCGGTCAATTTTGTCGACCGCGTCTTTGAACAACCACTATTGTACTCCGGGTTTGAAAACCTGATGGCTGTTTATGGTTATGCTATTCAGATTTATTGCGATTTTAGCGGCTATACCGACATTGCCATTGGTGTGGCTCTGTTGCTGGGGTTCAGATTGCCGGTGAATTTTCGATCGCCGTATAAAGCCACAAGCATAACAGATTTTTGGCGTCGATGGCATATATCTTTATCGTCGTGGTTGCGCGATTATTTGTATATTCCGTTGGGAGGAAATCGCAGGGGAGTGGTACGTACATACACTAATTTGTTAATTACTATGGTTTTGGGCGGTTTGTGGCACGGAGCCAATATGCGCTTTATTGTTTGGGGAGCCATTCACGGAGCAGCTTTAGCACTTGATAAATTCCTGAAGTCGGTCGCGAATATTAAATTGACAGGTTGGTGGGGCAGGGCACTCTCTATTTTTATTACTTTCCATATTGTGTGTTTTGCCTGGATATTTTTTCGGGCGCAAAGCACTGAAGTGGTTGGCAATATGCTACAACAAATTGGAACCGACTGGCAATGGTCGCAAACAGGAGCGTACATTTCCGGCTATAAATGGATATTCCTGATTATGCTCACCGGTTTTGTGTTTCATTGGCTTCCTTCGCACGTAAAAATGCTATATATGCGTTTTTATATTTCTGTGCCCTGGTATTTGAAAATTCCAATTATTGTATTAGTTGTATTTCTTATTTTCCAGGTGCAAAGTGCCAATATTCAGCCATTTATTTATTTTCAATTTTGACTCGAAAATTCATCGCAAGCATTATATAAAAACGATTCGCAGTTTTTTAACAAATAGGTATTAATACCTGTTTTTTTCATAGCAGGTTCGATTTATTTCATAAAATGAATAATTCAGCTTAATTTAGAAATTATGCGCTATTTGCGTGTTAAGTTTGATCTTGAATTATTAAAGCTATTTATATGAAAAGGATAATTGTGATTTTCATTGTTTCATTTGTTTTTTTTGGGCAGTTCGCCATGGGCCAATATCATGAACGCGACTGGAAGTGGAAACCTTACGCTTCACTTACCAAAGGTGGTGAGACTTTTATGGTTTTGTATTATGGTACGCTTATTGAAAAATACAATGGAAAGGTAAGATGGCGGTTTGAAAATAGAGCTGCTAAGCCCTTATTTTCTGTAGATTTGGCTAAACAAACTTACACCTTAAAAAATAAGAATAAGGTCGAGCATAAAGCACAGCAATTCAAATTTAGACGTTTGAATCCGGGTGAGAGCGCAATGACTTTACCTGTTGTGGTTGAGAAAGGAGATTTAAAAGGCTTAAAACGAGTAGATTTGGAATCTCCAGAAATAATTCTGGACTTCAAAACAGGCAAAAAATATGAGTGGAATCAATTGGGAACGATTGAAAAAAATGTACAATGAGTAAAAAAGAGTGTTTACCGGCAGAATTGTTAACTGCGCTGAATAAAGCTGCATGGCTCCATCGTTTTCAGCGCCGCAAGGGTAGCGACCGTATTCCTTATATCAATCATCCGGTAAAGGTTGCTATGTTGCTTGCCCAATGTGGTTATTCAGACACAGTTTTGCTTCAGGCTGCCTTGCTTCACGATGTTGTAGAGGATACCGAATATACGTTGGAACAAATGGCCGGGGATTTTTCTCCTGAAGTGGCTGCTTATGTTGATGAAATGACGGATGATATGTCGTTGCCATCGAAAAAAAGGAAACAATTGCAAATAGAACATGCGGTTGAATTGTCTGAGGGAGCTGCCAGAATAAAAATTGCTGATAAGATTTGTAATATTTCGGATTTACTGGAATATGACTTGACCTGGACTAATAAAAGGAAACTTGATTATGTACGTTGGGCACAAAAGGTTATCAGGCATATTAAGTCTCCTGACCCGTGCTTGCTGGATCAGTTTGTTCAAATTAGCAGGCGGGCAGAGAAGGAGTTCAGCGCAGGTTAATCTTCATTAATGATGAGGTTGATGGGAATGTCCATGCGCTCAGCATAAATTTCTCCGGCTTCTTCCATATCTTCATCTTCATCCTGAAAACGCCAGTCAATTTTCACATCGTTTCCGTCCAGGTACATATCCTGTAAAAGAATCATAATTTCCCATAACAGCTTTGATGATGCCGTGTTGAAATAGCTTAAATTGAATACTACATGAGTTTTTTCATTTGGATTTTTGGCGTATTCTTTCAGCCATTCGATAACCGGCATATAGAATCCTACGGCATCTTCTGACATAGAGGTTCCTGCAATACTGAAAATGCCTTCTTTGGCATTTAATTCAACTTCGGGGCTGGTTTTTGTTCCATCAATAAAAAATGTTCTATGCATGATTAATTATTTTTGGTTGTACTTAGCGGCTCGGCATAAGATTTTACATCTTCGCCTGTTATCTCCTCATTGCAAAGAATTATCAATCTTTCAATGACGTTTCTGAATTCACGGATGTTTCCGGTCCATTTGAGGTTTTGTAGATTTTTTATGGCTTCATCTGTAATTCCCACTGGCTTAATTTTGTATTCTTCGCATATTTGTACGATAAAAAACCGGGCAAGTTCGGGAATATCTTCGGTTCTTTCGCGCAATGGCGGAACATTGATAAGAATTACGCTGATTCTGTGGTATAGGTCTTCGCGGAAACGGTTTTTATTAATTTCTTCGTCCATGTTTTTGTTGGTGGCGGCTACAATACGCACATCAACATCGATGTCTTTGTCGCCACCTACACGACTAACTTTGTTTTCTTGCAATGCCCTGAGTACTTTTGACTGGGCAGATAAGCTCATATCGCCAATTTCATCGAGAAAGAGCGTGCCTTCGTTGGCTTGTTCGAACTTACCTTTTCGCTGCTTGTTGGCCGATGTAAATGCTCCTTTTTCGTGGCCGAACAGTTCACTTTCTATGAGTTCTGATGGTATAGCAGCGCAGTTGACCTCAATAAATGGCTTGCTGTTTCTGGAGCTCATTTCATGTAGTTGTCTGGCTACAAGTTCCTTACCTGTTCCATTTTCGCCTGTTATCAGCACCCGGGCTTCGGTTGGGCCAACCCTTTCAATCATTTGCCTGACTTTTTGCAGGGCAGGGCTGTTGCCAACCATTTCATAGTTTTTGTTTACTTTTTGTTTGAGCCTTTTTGTTTCTTCAACCAGTGTAGATTTATCGAGTGCATTTTTTATGGTAATGAGTAAACGGTTTAAATCCAGGGGCTTTTCAATAAAATCGTAAGCTCCTTTTTTGATTGCATCAACGGCTGTATCGATATTGCCGTGCCCGGATATCATTATAACCGGTGTGTCGGGCTGAAGGCGGGTAACTCTTTCGAGCACCTCAATTCCATCCATATTGGGCATTTTTATGTCGCAAAGCACTACATCGTATTTTTCTTTTTTTATAAATTCAAGTGCTTCTTTGCCATCAGCAGCTAAATCGACATTATATTTTTCGTACTCCAGGATTTCCTGCAGGGTGTTTCGAATGCTTTCTTCGTCGTCTATTACCAAAATGCGGCTCATATCAATCAAATCTTAATCCAGTATTTCACTTAGTAAGCCTTCTTTCAAGGCAAAAGCTGAGAACAATGCTTTTTCAAAGTTATATTTTTTTATTAAATGGTGAACAAATACCATGGCGATTGCAATAAGGTCAACCCTGATCATGTCCATTCCTTCAATTTTTCTTCTTTCGGCTTCAGACATTGGTACTAACATGTCGTGAAGTTCTTTGATGCGTGTCCTCGAGAGTTTATAGGCAGCTGTATCAACTTTTTTTAGTGGTTTTTGTTTTTGGGCACTGATGAGATTGCTAATGGTTTCAAAACTTCCGCTCGTTCCCACCAGTACCATGGGTTTATGTTTTTCCACTGTTTTATCGAGTTCTTTGAACTCTGTATCGAAGAATTTTTTTATACGCTCAATGTCTTTTTTCGTCAACGGGTCAGGCAATTCCAGTTTTTCAAGAATCCGGCGCATGCCCAGGTCGTAGCTTTTTTGAAAAAGAAGTTTTGTTTTGTTGGCAATGATTATTTCCAGGCTTCCGCCGCCAATATCCATAATAAGTACGGGTTGGTCGCCAATATTAAATCCTTTTTTTACGCCTTTGTAAATAAGTTTGGCTTCTCTTTCGCCGCTAATTATTTCAACATCGAGATGGTAGCGTTCTTTTATTTCATCTACTAAAATTTGACCGTTACGTGCATCGCGAAATGCTGATGTACCTGTGCATTTTATGGTACGGCATTTATAAGTTTCAGCGGTTACTTTAAATGATGCTATGGCTTCCAGAGCCCTTATGCGTGCTTCTTCTGTAATAATTTTTTTGTTGATTCCTTTGCTGGCCAGCTTTACCCCGGATTGTTCCCTGTGGATAATTTCAAATCCTGCCGGGTTGTTGCTTTTCTCAACAATAAGCAACTTAAAAGCATTTGACCCGAGATCAAAAATTGCAATGCGTTCGTTCATGTTTTCGTTATTGTGGCGAATCGTATTCGTTTATTTGAATTTTGCTAAGTTATAATATGTATGTCTAAAAACCTATTTATTACTATGCACAGACAAAGTTTATTCGATTTATTAAAATTATTCTTTCATTTTTATCCATCGCCAAAGTTCTTTGTAAGATACTTTGGAACCGAACATCAGGATGCCGGTTTTGTATATTCTGGCTGCCAGCCAAATTACGCCCATAAAAGTTATTATGAGCAGGAATGCCGACAGTGCAAGTTCCCACATCGGCACACCAAAAGGCACGCGCACGAGCATAACGATGGGCGATGTGAGTGGTATCATTGAGAACCAGAAGGTTAATGAGCTTTCCGGGTTGTTTATTGTATTGATCATTACGAACAATGCCAGCACAAGTGGTATGGTGATGGGCGCCATAAATTGCTGTGTGTCTGTTTCATTATCAACTGCAGAGCCAACTGCCGCGAAAAGCGCTGCGTATAGCATATACCCGCCGATGAAGAAAAAGATGAAGGTGCCCAGAACGAGTGGCCAGTTGACCTGCGCCAGTGAGGCCAGTATTTCGCCTACTTGTCCCATGTTATCTTCTACAACGGGGGAAATGTTTTGCATGCCTCCGGCGCTTCCGGAGAATTCTGTGGCTTGTTGTTGAATTTGCTGCATATCAGACGGAAGCAGGAATGTGAACACGCCAAATGTAAGTATGGCAGTCATTATGATCCAGATAAAATACTGCGTCAGTCCCACTAAACCTACACCGAGCACTTTTCCCATCAGTAATTGTTTTGCTTTTACGGAGCTAAGGATAACTTCGATTATGCGGCTGGTTTTTTCTTCTATTACGCCTCTCATTACTTGAGATCCGAACATAAAAATTGAGATATAAATGAGGAAACCTGCTACATAGCCAATGATCATGGCAATTTCCGGACGGGCTTCTTTCTCTTCGCCTTCATCGGTTATTTTTATGCCGGCCATGGTTACATTGGTTTTCATATTATCCAGTGTTTCCTGGTCTATTCCGGCATTTCGGAGCTTTTGGTTTTCAATTTCGCGTTCCACGCTGTTCTCAATATGGCTTCTCAGCCCCATTGAGAGTGATTTTTGTGAGTAGGTTTGTATTTTTAATGATGAGAGTACATTGGAAGGAATAAAGACTACAGCGTAAAAGTCTTCATTCCTTATGGATTCTTTTGCTGTGGCAAAGCTGAAATTCTTATAGTAAATAGTTACATTTTCTGTATTTCCTATTTTGCCACGTTTGTCTTTTAATCGTTGGTTGATGAGCGGCAGAAGATTGGCATATTTTTCCGCTAATGTATCAAACGGTTGTTTGGGCAGTTTGTGTTTTTGTTTAATTTTTTTTGCCTCGGATATAAATGCATATTTCAGGTTTTTTCCGAGCAAAGTATCGCGATTGTTGGCTACTAAATGTAATTTATCGTTAAGCTCTTTCATGTCGCCGCCCATTGCCGGGAGCTTTTTTTGTGTTGCATTGAGCTCGGAGTAAAACCTTTGAGTGTTCAGGGTTATGCTTTCTTTGAGCACTTTTGTATAATCAAAAATACCTGATGAATCGATTACGGCAATGTTTTTTCTTTCATCATCTTCCATCGTAGCAAACCATGCTGGTGCAGCAATAAGGCCGGCAAAAAGTATTGGGCCTAACAGGCTCATTAACAGGAAGGTTTTTTTCTTTACCCTGGATAGATATTCGCGTTTAATTATGTATTTTGTTTTGTTCATGGCTGGTTTACTTTTGGGTTTTTGCGTGGTTTACAACTTGAATAAAAACATCGTTCATTGATGGGATTATTTCGCGAAACGATTGAATTGTTGCATGCGGCATTACTTGTTGCAGCAATTCGTTGGGCGATGATCCGTCTTTTATTTTGATGTGCGAAAATTGCTTTCCGTCTTTGTTTTTGTCGTCAATTACCTCATACCTGTCGGATAGTTTGTCGGCAAGTGTTTCTGCGCCCTGGTAATGAAATTCATATTCATAGGTTCGGAAGCGATTTTTTACTTCGTCTACTTTTCCTTCCAGTATTTTTTCCGATTGGTTAATGAGGGCAATATCATCGCAAATTTCTTCTACACTGCCCATATTGTGTGTAGAAAAGATTACGGTAGCTCCTTTTTCGCGCAGGTCCAATATTTCGTTTTTAAGCAGATTGGCGTTTATGGGATCAAAGCCGCTAAAAGGTTCATCGAATATGAGCAGCTTGGGCTCGTGGATGATGGTAACGATGAACTGAATTTTTTGGGCCATTCCTTTTGATAGTTCTTCTACTTTTTTGCCCCACCAGCCTTGAATTTCAAATTTTTCGAACCAGTATTTCAGTCTTTTGAGTGCATCGTTTTTGGAGAGGCCTTTTAAACGTGCCAGGTAGAGTGCCTGCTCACCGACTTTCATTTTTTTGTACAATCCGCGCTCTTCCGGCAAATAGCCAATTTGCTCAACATGTTTTCTGCGTAAAGGTTCATTGTTGAATAGCACAGTTCCGTTGTCGGGTTGGGTAATTTGGTTGATAATGCGTATCAGGGTTGTTTTTCCGGCACCGTTGGGTCCCAGGAGTCCAAAAACGCTCCCTTCAGGTATTTCAATATTTATATTTTTCAGTGCCTGATGGTTAATAAATGTTTTGTTTACGTTTGCTACTTTAAGGATCATGGTTTTAAAATTAATTTTTAGCACTAATCTTTGCTATTTATTGCCTGAAATATTAACCCACGAATTTAGGTAAATCCTGCGAAATAGGAAAAATATAGGAGATGATTTTAATTCGGGTAATCCGTTTGTCGATGAACCGAGCCATGACAACAATTTGACAAAGTTTTGCTGAGCGTGCATGATTATAATTAAGCTAAAAACACATGTGGCTTACATTTTCTCCATCATGGCGAGCTACATCCGACCAATAAAATCAAAATTTTTAACAGATGAAATATAAAAAACAGGAATTGAGGTGGCTGCATAATTAAAACCTGTTTTTTATGGGTATCGTCTTCGCAAACAAATCAACAAATATCAACTTTTCGGGTTTAATTCGGGTTCATGTGTGGTATTGGGCAGGGTTATCGTGAATTTTGAGCCTTTTTGTGCTTCTGATTGCACTGTGATTTGTCCTCCCAGCATATTGATTAGTTGTTTGGAAATGAATAGGCCCAATCCTGTTCCGCCATATTTTTTAGCTGTTCCGGGCTCGGCTTGCATAAAGCGTTCGAAAATTATTTTTTGGGCATCTGGTGGTATGCCGATGCCTGTGTCTTTAACAAATAAGATGACTGTTTCTCCGGCCATTCTAAACCCAACGCTGATAATTCCTTGTTCAGTGAATTTTATGGAGTTGTTTATCAGATTGTTGAGTACTTGTCTTATTCTTGATGAGCTGCTATAAATTTTTGTATCTTCATTTTGTGAAATATCGAGGGCAATATCCAGTTGGCTTTGTTTTTTTCTGCGGGTTAGCTCAAGCCTTGCTTGCTCTGCAATTTCCTGAATGAGTTCTGACAGGCAAAAGGTTTCTTTATAAATGGTGAGCTGGTTGGCTTCAATTTTCGATATGTCGACTATGTCGTTGATTAGTTGGAGTAATTGTTTGGAGCTTGATTGAATAATGCGGAAAATACGGTCGCGTTTTGTAGTTGTGTATTCTTTTTTGCGTAGTAACTCAGTGAATCCGATTATGCCGTTCATGGGTGTACGAATTTCGTGGCTCATGTTGGCCAGGAAGGCAGATTTTAGCTGATCGGCGTGTTCTGCTTTTTCTTTGGCTTTTTTGAGTTCTGTTTCGAATTGTTTTTGTCGTGAAATATCGAGATGTGTGCCAATTGCTCTTAAAGGTTCTCCTGTATCGCTGCGTTCTACAACCTGCCCGCGGTCGAGTATCCATTTCCATTCGCCTGTTTTGGTTTTTAACCGGTGTTCAGCTTCGTACCTGACTATTTTTCCTTCTAAATGATCCTGAAGGCTTGCCATAGTGTGTTCATAATCGTCGGGGTGTAGCAGTTTTGACCATGATTCAACACTGGCTTCAATTTCATTTAGTTCGTACCCCAGCATTTCTGCCCAAATATGGTTAAAAACAACTTCGCCAGTCTTGATGTTCCAGTCCCACATACCTTCATAAGCACCTTCGAGTGCGAGTTGTAGCCTTGTTTCACTGTCCTGAAGGGCTTTTTGTGCTTCCAGTTCATTGGATATATCGCGAATAAGTGCAACATGTGCATTTGTTTCTTCATTATATCCCGACAGGTGGAAAATGCTAATGTCTGCTGTAAATGTAGTTCCGTCCTTTTTTTTCATTTCGCTGATTATGCGAAACCCTTTTTTATCAACATCTTCCGCGAGTTTTTTTCCTAATTTATTGTAATCTTCGATGTTGCTGTAGAGTTCTGTTGTAATTGAACTTCTGATTTCATTGATTGAATATCCGAAGAGCTTTTCCATGGCCGGGTTCGTATCAATTATTTCCCGGTCACTATTAGCAATAACGATAGCATCGCGGTTGCTGTTAAAGAGACTTTGGTATTTTTGTCGGCTTTCTTTTATGCTTTGCTCGTATTTTTTTTGATTTGAGATGTCCAGTATGGTATTGACAAAAAATTCGTTTTCATTTTTTTCATTTTTAACCGATATGCTGGAGAGCCTCAGATGTCTATCCAGGTGTGGTTCGTAATATTCAATATTGGCTGTGTTTTTATCTTTTTTGGTTGCGCAAACCGGGCAGTCTTTTTTGGGGTTTTCCAGACCATGTAAAACATAATATGAGTATGCACCAACTAATTCCTCGGGTGCTTTATATCCCGTTATTTCTGCAAATGCAGGGTTGCTGAGTATTATCCGAAAATCTTTGTCAACAAGAAACAATCCTTCGTTTACGGCGCTAAAGGTTCGGCGCCATTGTTCTTTTTCAATATACACCTGTTTGTCGAGTTGTTTTTGTCTTGTAATATCGTTAAAGTAGAGTATGGTTTGTTTTTCTTTTGGAAGCGTTGTTGCACTAAGCAGGATGTTTTTTTCTTTTCCTTTGCTGTTTTTTAGAATTGCTTCTTTGTTTTTTATGGTTTCTTTATGGTTTATATCCGTTGTGATTTTTTTCAGTAGCTCTTTATCCGGCAAAATTTCTGAAATGGGTTTGTTGTAGATTTGCGATTGCTCAAATCCCGTGATATACAGCGCGGTGTTGTTGCTGAATATTATGTTGTTTTCCTGGTTTAGAATTAGTATTGATGTGGGAGATGATTCAATATATGTACGGAACTTTCTTTCACTTTGGGATAACTCTTCGTTTACTTGCTGAACTTCGTTTACAGTATTGTTTAGTTCCTCGTTTAGGGCTGCATACTCTTCGTTTTGGGCGGCAATTTCTTCATTTTTTTCTTTCAGTGAATTTTCATATTCTTTTTGAGCAGAAATATCCCTGATTATGGCAATGAGTTTGGGGTTGTCTCCTTTTTCGAATATTGAGAGTGTGATTTCTGTGTCAAACAATGAACCATCTTTGCGCAGATGTTGCCAGTAAAATTGTTGGTATCCTTTTTTTGCAGCTTTTTCTATACGGTATGCCGATTCTTCTACACTAATTTTGCCGTTAGGTTGTATTATTGGTGACAATTCGCGTCCCGGATGAAGTCCTGTTATTTCTTCTTTTGAGTACCCAAACATATCGGCAGCTCTTTGATTGCAGTCTTCTACGGTTTCGGTAAATACAAAAAGGCCATCGCCGGAGTTTTCGAAAATTGCTTTGTACTTTGCTTCGCTTTTTTGTACCAGTTTGTAAGCCATGTTTGTTTCGGTTATATCTGACATGGCTGTACGGATAACATTTCTATTAAGGTTTCCTGTTTTTTCTTTTTGACTGAGGATTTTTACGTATCGTATTTTCTGGTTGTTAGTTTTTATAGACAGCTGGCATTCTTGCGGTTCCGTTTTGGTTAGTACTTCTTTCAGGTGAAAGTAAAAAGTATCCTGATCTTCGGGGTTTATATATTTTCTGATAGATGTACCTACGATATCTTTTACTGATGTTCCAAGTAAAGCGGCTCCGTAGTTATTTACCTGGAGTATTTGATAGTTGTCCTGAATAATGAAATATCCGTTGGGGGCGTTTTCAAAAAGGTCGATAAATTGCTGCCGGCTTTCGTCAAGTTCAAATTGCGCATTTCTCAGGTTTTCATTTTGTTGTTCAAGTTCAATTTGATAAATATTCAGCTCTTCAATTAGGCTTTCGAGGTTTTGAGTATAATACTCTTTTGATTGAATACCACGTTTTTTTAGTATTTCTTTTGCTTTATTTCTGAGATTTTTACTTTTTTCCTCGTTCATAACAATGGTATGTAATGGGTTAACTTTATACTTTATTGGGTTTTGTCTATTACTTCAAATTTTTCTATGGCAAATTCAAAATTGCCATTGTTATCGAAAACCGGATCTACGCTAACGCGTAAATATTTGTTTATATGTGGTTCTTTAAATTCGGCTTTTTTGTGTTTTTTCTGGACAATGGTTTTACATGTTACACATCTTTTCGGTACAGATTTAGTCCCATGAACTATTTCATACGATTTTTTATTTTTAATAGTTGCGTCATCTACATTAAATATTTGTTTGAATTTATCATTGTATTGTAGTATGTTGTAATCTTCGTCGATTAATGCAATAGCATCATTTATGGAGTTGAAAGTGCTTTCCCACATTTTCATTTTTTGTTCGTACTTCAGTGCTTCGGTTACATCTCTTATGATGCCAACATAAGCTTTTGCTTTTCCATGTTCGTCTTCAATATTAAATTTGCTTGTTTCGCCAATGAATTGAGCGCTGTTCTTTTTTTTGTAGGTTATTGTTTTCAGGAATTTGCTTTTTTTCTGCCGGGTTTTAAGCAATTTGCCCATTTCATGGAACTCTTCTTTTGAGGCATACAATGTTTCGGTTTTTTTGCCTTTAATTTCATCGGGGTTATATCCAAACAGGTTATATAATGCTTTATTGGCTTCTATAATATTTCTGTCGGTATCTGCCACTAAAATTGGATCGTAACTTCCGTTGAAAAGGCCCCTGTATTTTTCTTCGTTTTCTTTTAAGTCTTGTTGTATTTTATGTTTTTCGGTTATATCGAGTAACGTAAAAACGGCTCCTTTGAATTTGTTATTTGTATCAAAAACAGGGCTTCCGCTAATAGACAGGAGTATTTCTTTTTTGTTGCCAATTTGGATGTAGTGTTTGTAATCAGCAACAGGTTTTCCGTCGTTTTTTACTATATTGAAAGGTAATTCTCCGGGAAGGATGGGTTTTCTGTCGAGGCCGGTAATTTTCCATTTTGAATCATCGTAAGTCCGGTTTTTTATTTCTTCATCTGTTATGTTAAATAGTTCTTTCGCTTTTTTGTTGGCGTACGTTATTTTGCCATTTTGATCAACGAGTGTACTTGCAGCGGGGTTTTGCTGCATGGTTTGATAAACAATTTCGTAGGTGCGTTTTTTCTCAAGCTCGAATTGTTTTTCCTGGGTAATATCCATTACAATGCCGGCAATTTTTTCGGGTTTTCCGTTTTTTCCGCGTTTTGTTATGCCACCTTTGTCTTTGAACCAAATATAGTCGCCACTTTTTGTTTTAATGCGGTATTCAACTGTATAGCTGTCGGCTTTTCCCTGCAAGTGGTCACGCATGGCCTGCATGGCCAATTCATAATCGTCGGGATGCAGCAGGCGTGTCCAGCCTTCAAATCCTTGCCCGATATCCGATTCTTTGTAACCCAGCATCCGGGCTTTGTTCGATCCGGCGGTTACCTGGTTTTCTTCAATGTCCCATTCCCACCACGACAACCGGCCCATATCGAATGCCATTTCAAGCCGCTCGCTGAGTTTTTGTGTTTGTTTTTGTGTTTTTTTCAGTGTGTTGATGTTCACGAGGGTTATAATGATGCCGTCTACGGCATTTTCGGCGGTGCGGAATGGTATAATGCGTATCAGGTACCAATTATTGTTATCAAATTGTATCTCTTTTTCTTTGGGCTGAAGGGTTTCCATTACCTCTTCAATATCGTTGATGAAATTTTTGTAAATATGATCGGTTGAGATGTGGTGAATGGGGCGGCCAATGTCTGTTCTCAATAAATTGGTAATATTTGCTGCCAATTCGGTAAATTTACGAATGGTTAAATCCTGATCGAGGTAAATGGTACCAATTTGGGTGTTTTTGAGCAGGTTGTCCATATCGGCATTGAGTTGCGTAAGCTCCTCAATTTTCTTTTGATGTTCTGCATTTACGGTGTATAGCTCTTCATTTACCGACTGTAATTCTTCGTTGGTGCTTTGCAGTTCTTCGTTTGATGCAATAAGTTCTTCGTTGGACGATTGCAGCTCTTCGTTTGATGTTTCCAGCTCTTCTACCGTTGCTTGCAAGCTTTCGCTTTTGCTCTGCAGCTCTTTTTCCAGCTCCTCAACCCGTTCCTGATACTGGTTGTTTATATCAACGGTTTCAACCTTCTGTTGTTTTTTGTTTTTTATTTTTTCTTCGTCTTTTTCGATAAATGAAACGAGGAAAAAGATTTCTCCGGTTTGTGCCGATTTAATTTGTTTGCCACTTATGCTGAAGACTTTATCGGGTTCTTCGCTGAATTTCAGGTTTTCATACACAATGGCATGGTCTTTTTTGGCGGCACGCCTGAGCAGGCTGCTTACGATAACATCTACTTCGCCGGGCAGCATTTTCAGGAGGTTGAAGCTTATCTGCCCCACAGGTATGGTCATGAACTTGTTGACTTTGTGTATTGTATGGATTATGTCGTAGTTCTCATCAACTATTACAGAGGGTGGAAGGAATTCAGCCATCATTTCATCGAAAATACTTTCGATTTTTGGGACTTTTCTTTTTTGTCTGTTGTAGTACGAACTAATGTTGTGGAGGTTTTTTTTATTGCTGGAAATGTTGGGGATAATATATTTATCAGTAACGTTCGGTGTGTATCCTTTTACATATTTGTAGATTTTCCATTTTGTATTTAAGGGTTTGAAACCTTCTGACAATTCGCCGACAGATTCGCTTGAGCCGAGAAAAAGATACCCTTCGGGATTTATGGCCACATAGAACATAGATAGTACCTTTTGTTGTATATCGCTATTCAGGTAAATGAGCATGTTGCGGCAGGAGAGGAGGTCGATTTTGGAAAATGGCGGGTCGCGCAAAATGTTGTGTTGTGCAAAAACCACCATGCTTCTGATGCTTTCTTTTACCTGGTAACCCTCTTCTTTGCGGTTGAAAAAGCGGCTGAGACGTTCGGTAGAGATATCGGAGATAATGCTTTCGGGATATAGGCCTGTGCTGGCAAATTCTATGCTGTCTGTGTCAATATCGGTCGAAAATATTTTTACTTCACGGTTGATGTTGTTTTCAGCCATGTATTCTTTGAGTAAAATAGCCAGGGAGTAGGCCTCTTCGCCTGTTGAGCAGGCAATAGTCCATACGCGAACGGGTTTTTTGCTTTTGTTGTCTTTGAATAGATTGGGTAACACATTTTCCTTTAATTCATTAAAGGCAGACTCGTCTCTAAAGAATTTGGTAACTCCAATGAGCAATTCTTTGAAGAGAATGTTGATTTCTTTTTTGTTGTTGACCAAAAATTCCACGTATTCTTCAATGGTTTGGAACCTGTTGATACTTATCCGTTTTTCAAGCCTCCTGATGATGGTGTTGGATTTGTAGCCGGAGAAATCAATGCCTTTTTCATCGCGAAGAATCATGATGATTTTGGACAATTGATTGTCGTCTTCATCTAATTGTTGTTCAATATCCTGCGTTTTTCTTATGAACGGGTGTTTGATGTAGTTGATGAGCTCTTCGGGCATTTTATCGGCGGGTAAAATATAATCTACAACACCGGTTGAAATGGAGCTGCGCGGCATGCCATCGAATTTGGCCGATTGGTCGTCTTGTGCAATTACCATACCCCCGTATTCTTTAATGGCTCTGATACCCAGTGTTCCATCGCTTCCGGTTCCGGACAATACGATGCCAATGGCATTTTTACCCTGATCTTTGGCCAGTGAACGCATGAAAATATCGATGGGCAGGTTAAGCGATCGGCCATGCTGTTGCTTTGTCAGGAAAAGTTTGCCTTTGAAAATGGTCATATTTTGGCCGGGCGGGATCAGATAAATGCAGTTTTTGTTGATTTGCATGCCGTCTTCAACACGGTATATGTACATGTTGGTGACCCTTGAGAGCAGCTCGTCCATGAGACTTTTGTAGTCGGGCGAAAGGTGTTGCACCACAACGAATCCGGCTCCCGAATCTTCGGGCATATTTTTGAAAAATTCCTGAAGGGCTTCAAGGCCCCCGGCTGAAGCGCCGATTCCAATAACGGGAAAGTCTAATGATGGTGTTTCGTTTTCGGCTAGTGTGTTTTTGCCCTGATAGATGCTTTTGCTTATTTCGTCTTTGTTTGGCGTATTCATGTATCGAATATTTTTAAAAACATTTTTTTTGCAAATAACTGTTTCTCCACATTTTAACCTTACCTGGTGCGGTTTTGGCCATGATTAATCCGCAGCATTAGTAAGAAAAGCAAGATACAAAAAAACCCGAGAAACGCTTTATTCCAAATCAAGTTAGCCGGCCAATAACTAAATTTTAACAGTTGTGTATTTTGGTAGATGCATATTTTGGTACTTTGTATTGTGTAGAATGATCCATTTAATTTTATGATTTTAAGGTAATTGTTCTGAGTTCCTGAATAAAAGCCGGGAATTTTTGAATTGTTTCCTGCAATTGGCTTACATCAAAAGCCTGCCTGTGCTGGCGCAATGTATTTGTAAATTCCTCAAGGGGTCGGTTTGGATATTTTTGTAGAAGTTTTTCGAGCTTTTCAATGAAATTATCAACGTTTTTTATTGAAATTCTTTGTTTTAATTGGTTTAATATCGGCTCTGTTTCTTTTTCGATAATCGGAATAGCCTTTTTTATGTTTTGAATTTCATTTTTGTCCGGTTTTTTTGTGGCATCAATTTTCATCTCATCGATTATTTTTTGAGGCTGGCTAATTGAAATTAAGTATTTAACAATTTCTTCTTTCGGCGTTGACCGGGTAATATGGTAATCGAATTTGATGTGAACTGGTTGATTATAATTTTCCGGCGCAATACTGATTAGCCGGGTTTTTTTGTTGATCTTATCTACAAGTTTTTTAATTGTTGCCAAATGATTGTTGACATATTCCAAATCGAGCAGGATGGCATGGGGTGCATGCAGTTCAATGTATTGTTGCAATTCGGATATTATTTTTGTTTCATAAACTGAAGCGCCGGCTGAAAGCAGGTCGTTGTTGAGCCGTGTGATTATTGGGTAGGAGGGAGTAAATTCAATAATGTTAAGGGGGTGATTGATTTTGACAGGTTCAATGGCTTCGTTGTTTTTGTTTGTTTTGGGTGCAATTTTTAGTTGTGGAAAAAACAGCGTAAAAACGGTTCCCCTGTTATTTGTACTTTCAACCAGGATTTTTCCGTTCATTAATTCTACAAGCTGTTTGCTTATGCTGAGTCCGATTCCGGTTCCCTCGTATTTTTTATCATCGCTTTGGTCTTGTTGTGTAAAATATTCGAAAATATAAGGCAGGAAATCTTGTTTTATACCAATCCCCGTGTCTTTAATTTTTATAATAACATCTACGTACTTATCTTTCGGATTTTGAGCTGAAATATCTAATTCAACAATTCCTTTATGTGTGAATTTTATTGCATTATCGAGAATGTGTCTCAGCACCTGTTTTAATTTACCGGGGTCGATATAAATATTTTCCGGAAAAAAGTCACCCTCCCTGTACAATTTTTCTATGTTTTTGCCCGATGGTAGTTTTAGGTGATCAAATATTTCTTTTGTAAGTTGCTTTATATCTGTTGGTTCAAAAATAATTTCTACATTTTCTGATTGTATTTTGGATGTTTCAATAATCCAGTTGATCATTTCTTTAAGTTTTGCACCACTTTCTTTAATAATGCTTATAGCGCGATCTACTTTGTTATCAGAAACATTTTTACCTATGAGCTCAGAAAAGCCGATAATGGAATTGAGTGGTGTGCGTATTTCGTGGCTCATGTTGGCTAGAAATTCTTCTCGCGATCTGTTGGCTTCTTCGGCTTGTTGTTTTGCGCGTATGAGTTCGTTTTCGAAATTTTTTCGGTCTGTTATGTCGTTATATGTAAGCACATTAGATTCGTCTCCATTCCAGTCAATGGTTCTTGAAATGGCTTCAATGAAACGTTTGTTGTTTTGCGTATCAATAAGCGTAATTTCGAATGGTGCTGAAATATTTCGTTTGGCAAATTTTTCGGCTTTTTTTGCCGATTCGGTGGTCATCAGTTCCAGGTAATTTTTACTGATAAGCTCCTTGTGTTTTGCTTTGTAAATATCGCACAATCGTTTGTTGCAATCTACAATTTTATTGTTTTGGTGAATGAGGATTCCCTGGGTCGACATTTCCGATAATTTTCTGAAGCGTGCATTGCTGGCTTCGAGATTTTTCCTGTTTTTTTCGCGTTCGCTAATGTCCCTCGCTACGGAGAGTACAACATTTTTGTTCCTTAATTTGAATTGGTGCGCGTGTATTTCTACCGGAATATCTTTTTGGTCTTTTGTTCTGTGAATTAATGTAACGAGAGCTTTTTTGTTGGTAATCAAATCATCCAAAACCTGTTGCTTAAGTTCATCGCTATTGGGCGAATTTATTTCTTTCGGATACATTTGCAGGAATTCTTCTTTTGAGTATCCGAGCATATCACATGCAACCAGGTTTACATCTATAAATTTTGTGGGCTTTTTATTTTCATCGATTCCGAAAAGGTATATGGCATCGTTTGTGTTGTTAAAAAGTGCCCTGTATTTTTCCTCTCTCTCAATAAGCGTTTTTTCTTTTTCTTTTTTCTCTGTAATATCGCGTATAACACCTACAAAACGGGTTAACTCACCAACTCGGGCTTTTTCTATGCGTATTTCGGCCGGAAATATTTCACCGTTTTTTCGTTTGGCAGGCACTTCCCTGGATTTCCCGAGAATGTTTCGTTTATTGGTTTCCAGATGATTTTTCAGGTATCCGTCATGCTTAGGTGCATGTTCTTCTGTCATCAGTATTTTAATATTTTGCCCGATGGCTTCTTTTGTGCTGTACCCAAATATGTTCTCGGCTGCATTGTTGTACATTTCAATGATTCCCTTTTCATCTATTGTGATGATGGCATCGAGCACATTGTCAAATATCATGCGAATGCGATCGTGTTCCCTGGTCAGGTTGGTTTTGGCTTGTTGCAGCTTGTTGATGTTTTGTTTAAGTTGATTTTCTGCTTTTATCCTGTCAGAAATATCCTGAACAATTGAATAGAGGTATATTTTGCCATCTATTTCGAAGGGCGAAGAAAAAACTTCTACATCTTTAACCGTGCCATTGGCTAGTAAGTGCTGAAAGAGAAAGCGTTTATTTCCTTTTTTGACTTCTTGTATCTGTGCTTTTGTTTTTTCGGGGTCTGCAATGTTAATTTTAAGAATTGAGTTTGAAATCAATACCTCTTTGCTATATCCGTAAAAATTGCAGGCTGCCTGGTTGGCATCGTAAATGTTGTATTTTTTGGAGTCGATGATGAGAATAGGAGCCGGACTGTCTTCGAAAAGCCTGCGATACCGTTTTTCTTTTTCAGCTACTTCTTTTTGCAATTCAACTTGTTTTGTTACATCGCGTAAACTTGTTCTTATGCCCAAAAAATTGTTATTTTCATCGAACACGGGAAAAGTGTTTACCGAACCGTAAATAATTTTTCCATCTTTGGTTATGTATCGCGACTGGAAGTTGGTGATTGCTTTACCTTCCATAGCTTTTTTTAGTTGTTGCATGGCTGGTTCCAAATCATCCGGATGCATGAATTTTTCGAATGGATGTTTCCCGGCTAAATAGTCTGCTGGCTTAAATCCAAAAATACGTTCCACTCCGGGCGATACATATTCAAGTTTGCCTTTGGCATTTCTGAAAAATTCAACGTCATGCGTGTTGTCGAGCATTATTTTGAATCGCCTTTCGCTTTCTAAAAGGCTTGTTTTGAGCTGTAAGCGTTCTTTGGATTGCTCAATTTGCAGCTTTAACCGCAGAATAAGTTCATCGGTGGGGGTCGATTTGCTTATAAAGTCTGAGGCACCGGCTTTCAGTGCCCGGCTTATAGCTTTATGATCAGTTTTTGCAGAAAAGTATATGACCGGAATTTCTTCGTTTTTGGGTATTTCCCTGAATTTTGCTATAAGATCGAAACCATCGATATCCGGTAGTACGATATCCATGAGCACCAGGCTGATATCTTTTTCCTGAAACAAGCGCAATCCCTGGTTTCCGTTTATAGCGGCATGTATTTTAAAGCCTTCGCGCAATAATATTCCTGAAATATATCTGGCTTCTGTGCGGCTATCGTTTATCAGCAGTATTTGCGGATTTTTGTTCATTTTGGATTTTAAGATACTTTATTCCAATGTATTTTGTAGTGTAAACGAAAAAGTGCTTCCTTTGTTCAGTTTGCTTTCTGCCCAGATAGCTTCTTTGTGTTTATCGATGAATTCTTTACATAAAATCAGGCCCAGTCCGGTTCCTTTTTCGTCATTTGTACCTTGTGTTGAAATGTGTTCGTCAATTAAGAAAAGTTTGTTAAGGTTTTTCTCCGGAATTCCAACGCCAGTATCTTGTACTTCGATCAGTATTTTTTCGTTTTTATAATCGGTCGCCTGAATGGAGATAGTTCCACCCTGATTCGTAAACTTAATAGCATTGTTTACAAGGTTTCGTAATACTGTTTTAATCATGTTGATGTCGGCGTACGCACGTCCGGTAATATTGATACTTGTTTTTATTTCGATATTTTTTTTTGCTGCTGAACTTTTTATCGTTGTTAAGACTTCGTCGATCAAATCTTGTATTTTGAAAGTAACCGGTTTAAATGGTTTTGTATTGGTTTGTGTGCGGGACCACTCCAGAAGTTCTTCAAGGAGTGTAAGGTTATGTTTAGCTGACTCAAGGGTGTAATTTATGTATTTTTTGCGTTTATCGTCATTTAGGTTGTCATAATTTTCATGGAGTAATTTTAAAAAGCCGTAAATATTGCTCATGGGATTTTTGAGGTCGTGTCCGATTATTGAGAAAAGTCTGTCTTTGGCCTGGTTGTTATTAATGAGTGCTTTTCTTTGACCTTCGAGTGTAAGGTGAGTTTTTACGCGTTCGAGCATTTCTGTTTCCCGGTATGGCTTTACGATATAGTCTACGGCTCCTGCTTGTAGGCCTTTTTGTATACTAACTTCATCGGTTTTAGCGGTAATAAAAATTATCGGGATGTTTTTGGTTTTTTCATCTGCTTTTAGTTTTTCACAAACTTCAAATCCATCCATTTCGGGCATCATAATATCGAGAAGCACAAGGTCGAAAGGGTCTTGTTTAAGCCACTCCAGCGCTTCCTGTCCACTTGTAGTGAATTCGATTTCGTATTCGTGGGGTTTGAGCATATTGGCCAATACCTGTATGTTGCTGATAAAATCATCAACTATCAGTATGCGCGGATTGTGTTTGTATAACGAGTGGGTCATAGGCTATATTTTTAAAACATTTTGAGGCCAATAACGGTTACATCATCAATTTGCGGATTTGAACCTTTCCAGCTTTTAAATTCTTTTTCGAGCAGTTGCGATTGTTCGTTGAGCTTGGCTTTGTTCGTTTTACGAAGCAGTTCAAGGAATCTTTTTTTCTTGTATTTTTGTTTTTTATTGCCGCCAAACTGATCGCGGTATCCATCGCTGAAAAGGTATATAGTGTCGTGTTGTTGCAGTTCGATGGTTATATCTGTAAATTGCCTGGTGTTTATATTGCGTCCAATTGTGTTTTTATTGCCCGGGATAAAGGTAAGATTTTGCTTTGCGCTATTTAGAACATAAGCGTTTTCCGGCATTTGCGTTACAAATTTAGCTTGCTGGTTGCCTAAATGAACCATGGGTAAATTAGCTCCGGAGAATGTTACGGTTTTATTTTTATTATCGAACATGCATACGGCCATATCAATGCTATCGTGCATTATTCCGGCATCGCTGCTAAAGCTTTGGTTTTCTTTGATTCGTAGTTTATTGAGGAGGCTGGCCGGTGTTATTTTCTCTTCGTTTTCGATAATGGCATTTAATGAGCTCATTCCCAAAATACTGAGTAGTGCCCCGGGTATTCCGTGTCCCATGCTGTCGCCCAGTACAAAAAGTGTTTTTTCACCTTCCTGTTTTGTCCAGAAAAAGTCGCCACTCAGGTGTAGAAGCGGTTTAAACAGTACGAAATAGTCTTTAAACAGGGGAGTAATTTCGTTTTTAGAAGGCAGCATGGCTTCCTGCAATTTTTCTGCATACAACAGGCTTTGCATTATCGTGTCGTTTTTTTCCTGTAATTCGTTATTTAGTTTTTCCAATTGCCTGCGGGCATTAAGCAGCTCAAGGTGGTAACCAAGGCGGGCCAGTAACTCTCGTTCTTTGAAAGGTTTTGATATGTAATCAACTGCGCCAATATCAAAACCTTTTACTATGCTGTCGGTGTCTTGTTTTGCGGTTATGAATATTACAGGGATATGGTTGGTTTTTGGGTTGGCTTTGAGTTTTTCGCATACTTCGTATCCATCCATTTCGGGCATCATTATATCGAGCAACACAATGTCAAAATTTTCGTTTTCAGTCCAATCCAACGCATCAGGCCCGCTGGTGGCAAATTCTGCTGCATAGCCTTCGGAATTGAGGATACTTCCCAGGAGTTGAATGTTATTGGGGTTATCGTCTACAATTAGTATTTTGAATTGTGAGTTATCTGCCATATAAATTGGGTTTTAAAATAGATCGACTTCTCCGTATGCATCGGCCACACGAAATCCAAAAATTACGATATCATCGAGTTGTGGGTTTTTGTCTTTCCATTTGTTGTATTCTTCTTCGAGTACATCGCGTTGTTTATCAAATGGTTCTTTGTAAATGTCGAGCAATAGTTTTTTGAATTTTTTGCGTGAAAAGCGCATGTTGCGCCGGCCACCCAATTGATCAATATATCCATCGGAAAACAGGTAAACCACATCGCCTTCATGGAGTTGGTAGTCCTGGTTCTGAAATGTTCGGTGCTCCTGCCTGAAATCAAAACCTACGGGTCTTTTCATTCCCGATACCTGAAAAATAGTATTTTCTTTTTCTTTGTCCTGTAAAACTTTAATATTGTCGCTTAATCCGGATAAATCTTCGTGCAGGCCATCGCGCACAATCATCATTAAAGATTGAGCACCACTAAATTGCATTACGAGGTTTTCGTAATCAATTACAATGAGCGACATGTCTATGCTGTCGCGCAACGCCCGGTTATCGGAATTGGGTTTTAGCAGGTATTTGATTTTTTCGCTAAGCTCGGTGAGTATGTGGGCAGCGTTTATTTTATCGACATCGTAAATAATTTCGTTCAGAAAACTGAGCGCAAGCATGCTCATGAATGCACCCGGCACTCCGTGACCGGTGCAGTCGCCAACTGCTATTACTGCTTTGTGCTCAATTTGCCTGAGCCAGTAAAAATCGCCGCTTACAATATCGCGCGGTTTATACAACACAAAATGGTCGGGCAGGAGTTCTTTTATTTGTGCGTTTTCGGGCAGGGCTGCTTGTTGTATTCTTTGCGCATAATTGATACTGTCGGTAATATGTTGGTTTTTTTTGTAAATTTCTTGTTTTTGATGCGATAACTGTATGTGTGTTTTAACCCGGCTAAGCAGTTCCTGGCTGTAAAAAGGTTTGGTTATGTAATCTACGCCACCAACTTCGAATCCCTCAATGGTGCTGTCTGGGTCGTTTTTGGCGGTAATAAAGATTACCGGTATTTCTTTTGTTGCTTTATCTTCTTTTAATTTTTTGCAAACTTCAAATCCGTCCATGCCCGGCATCATAATGTCAAGTAATATCAGGTCGAATCGTTCGTTTTTTGTCCACTGTAAGGCGTCTGATCCATTTAGAGCAAATTCTACACTGTAACCTTCATCGTTCAGAATGGTTCCAAGTAGTTGAATGTTTTTTGGCAGGTCGTCAACAATCAGTATTTTAGAAGTTTGTTCCGTCATAATTCAATAAATAATAGTTTTCCAAACCTGAATATAGTAATTTTTCTAAAATCATGGTTTATTTAAACTTGTTTCTGTATGTTTTTATAGCCCGGAGTATTTGGGGATAATCTTTTAGTAATTGCCGCATTTGAATAATATCAAATGCTGTCAGGCTTTTGTTGAGTTCATCGCTATATTTTTCAAGTTCTTTTATTTTATACTCCTGAGCAATTGAGTTTATGGTGTTTTTAAATGTTTTTACTTTATTGAGCGGTTGTCTTTTTTGCAACAAGTCCCATTCAGGGTTTACGTTTTCTTCCAGTTTATCAATAATTTCATCGAGAGTTTTAATTTCAATGCCACTAAAATCGTATTTTATTGTTTCAGAATCTCTGTCAGTTGGCAGTGGCGTTTTGCATTCGATGTATTTTACAATGAGTTTTAAAAGGTGTTCTTCTGTAAATGGCGGGTGTATAATTTCTGAAAAGTATTGTGCATTTTCAGATTTTTGGAAAACATCTGCCTGCTGATTAGTGATACCAATGATTGGGGTTTTCGCAAATTTTTCCACACTCCTGATTGCTTTTGCGGTTCCTACGCTATTTTGCGTTTGTGTAGTAAGGTTGATGATGATGAGTTCGGGTTGAAATTCGTGCGCAAATGCAAATGCCTGGTCGCCTGTTTTTGCCACAAATGCCATTAAATTGTTTTTGGTGATGAGGCTTTGAATCATCTCCATTTGATTTTCGTCTTCTTCGACCAGTAAAACCCGTTCTTTATTGAACCGCAGGTTTTTTGTTTCAATTTGGTTTTTGTCTGTTTTTGTTGATGGAATTTTGATGTTTTTAAGGTGAACGGTAAATGTGCTTCCCATGTCGGGCTGCGATTCTATATGTAGTTGGCCGTTAAGCATTTCCGTGAGCTTTTTGGCAATGGACAGCCCCATACCTGTGCCTTCGTATTTTCTTGCATCGCGTGTATCTCCCTGCTGAAAAGGTTCAAGTACTTGTTGTATTTTTTCTTCACTAATTCCAATGCCTGTATCGATTACATGAAATAGAATATCTGTGGATTTTTTCTTTATATTTTTTGTTTCTGCACGCAGTTCTACATATCCCTTTTTTGTGAATTTTATTGCGTTGCTAACCAGATTGTGGAGAATTTGTCTCAAACGGCCTTGATCCAAAACAATGAGTTCTGGCATTTTTTCGTCAATAACTACCCGAAAATCAAGATTTTTGCCGGATGCTTCATTTTGCAGTAAAAATTCCATGTCGCTAAGCAGCGTTTTTACGCTAACCGGAACGTGGTGGATGGTCATTGTGCCCGATTCAATTTTAGACAGGTCGAGAATGTCGTTGATAATGGTCAGGAGCGATTTTCCGCTGGATGCGATGGAGCTCAGGTAGCTCTTTTTTTGTTCGTCTTCGATGCTGTTTTTCAATATTTCGGTAAATCCCATGATGGTGTTTAGCGGTGTGCGAATTTCATGTGAAATATTGGTAAGGAATGTACTTTTCGATTTGTTGGCAATTTCGGCCTGTGTTTTGGCTATAATAAGTTCATTTTCGTGCATTTTACGTTGCAGGGCAATGGATGCCTGGTAAATGAGTGCCTGAGTGAACTCAATGTCGATTGTCGACAGAGATTTGCGCAGCAATAAGACAATTCCGGCAAGCAGATTGTTATTGTGATTTACACCAATAATGCAAGCTTCTTTTATGGGGTGTTTTTTATCAAACTCTTTTATTTTGCTTGGTTTGTAATAGTTATCAAAAAAGGTTTCCAGCCCGCCAATTTTTTCAAGATGGCCGGTTTTATACAACGCCAGGCGCTCATCTGTAGGAACAAACTTTTTCTCACTCAGACTAACACCAGTAATGGTTTCGAATAAGTTTATGGTTTCATCGTCAGCTCCAAAGAAGTCAACTAGTTTAAATTCGTTATTAACAAATTCACTTACAACAATTAAGCTGTCGGATAGTACTTTGCTAAGGCTTTTCCCGAGGTATCGGTATATATCTTCGTTGTATCGGAACGAAATAAATTTTGCAGCACTTTTGCTCAGGTAGTTCAGTTGGTTAATGAGTTTGCTTTGTTGCTCTTCTGCTTTTTTTCTTTCGCTAATATCTTCAACAACGGAAAAAATAGCTTCTTTACCGAAGTATTGAATTACGACTGATGTAATTTCTACCGGAATTCTTTTTTTGTTCTTTGTGATATGTACGTCTTCAAAAACTAATAATTTCTTGTCTTTTAAGTCTTTAACAATGTCGTGATACTGCGCTTCTGAAACATAGTTTCCACTGATATCCAACGGGCTTCTTAAAAGCAATTCGCTACGGCTGTAGCCGAGCATTACGGTTGCTTTTTTGTTGGTATCCAAAAAAGCTCCGCCCGGTTTATGAATGTAAATGGCATGGGGCAGGTTATCGGCCATGGCACGGAAACGGGCTTCACTCTCTTTGAGCTTTTCTTTTTGTCGGAGACGTTCGGTTATGTCGCGTGCTGATTTAAGCAGCGCTTTTTTGCCTTTGTAATTGATTAAGTTAACACTTATCTCGACCGGCACGCTTTGCCCGTTTTTTGTTTTTATTTTACTTTCAAATATCAGGTGTTTATTTTGTTTTAGTATATGTAGACGTGATTCATATTTTAATTCATCATTTTTTGGCAACAAATCCCACGGTTTTAATTTTTCCAATTCTTCAATGGTGTAGCCTGTTAAATTTAGGTGTTCCTGGTTACAATCAATAAATTTTCCGTCTAACCCATGCACATAAAGGGCTTCTTTCACATTATCGACAATAGTGCGGAAGCGTTGTTCGTTTTCAATAATGGCTTTTTCAGCCTCTTTTTGTTTTGTAATGTCGGTAAATGCGGCAAATGTACCCTGAAAAATTCCGTTTTCATAGTGTGGAGAGGCTATTACCCTGATAGTTTTAATGTTGCCTTTTCCACTAATTATTTCAGCTTCATACCTGGAGTGTTTGTTTTCTTTTCTGGTTGCGGTTTTTTCTGTAAAACGCTTAAACTGTTCAGGCGATGAAAATTCCTGTAATGATTTGCCCACCAGTGTTCCGGGTTCAACCTCAAAAATCTCTTCAGCCATCTTGTTGCAATAGGTAAAAACTTCTTCTTCACTGTTAATTGCAATTCCCTCACCAATGCCTGAAATAAGTTTGCCGTAACGCTCTTCGCTGGCTTGTAGTCTTTTTTGTTCTTCTTTGCGTTTGGTAATATCGCGAACAATACCAATGGCATTCCATTTATCTTTTATTTTAACAGCTGAAATAGAAAGTTCTATAATAATTTTTGAGCCGTCTTTTTTAATTGCGGGTACCTCCTGGGTTTGGTCAACGATATTTCCCTTTCCGGTTTGGGCAAATTTTTCAAGACCTTTGAACGCTTTTTCCTGATAGTTATCGGGTGCAAATAGTTTATGAACATCGAGCCCCGTAACCTCTTCTTGAGTGTATCCAAACATTTTTGATGCTTCCGGGTTCCAGAATTTGATTTTTCCGGCCGCATCAATCATAATTATGCCATCTTTTGCCGATTGGGTAATTTTTGACAGCATCTCCTCATTTTCACGAACGTGTTTTTGGTTCTCTTTTATATTTGTAATATCAGAAAGTGTATGAATTACAGCGTTTTTGTTGCCTTTCCAGTTTATTTTTTTCTCGGTTACCTGGTACCACCTGCTATTGTTTTCGTTAAATATTTCTTGTTGGAAAATATCATTGGGGCCGGCATTTTCAATCTCATCAATGCGGCAAAACGGGCATTTATCTTCCAGGTTAAAAATGGCTTTATGGCAAAGCGTATTTTCAATATCGCTAAATTTCTCTATGATAGGCTTATTAGCAAACAGAGTTTTCCTGGTTTTTGGATCAGAAATATAGATTTGGTCGTCGATACTGTTGAGTACCGTTTCAATTTGTTCTTTTGACGATTCCAGTGTCGATTCAGCTTCTTTTTGCAAAGAAATATCGGTAAACGCAACAATCAGTTTATCAGATTTGTTGCCATGCATTTTGGCCGAAACATGTACCGGAATTTCTTCATTATCTGCATTGTATAATTTTATTTCGAATGAATCGGTTTTCTGCGATTTCCTGATTTTTTTGAGTTGAAAGTAAAAAATGTCTTGATTTGCCGGATGAATATATTTGTTCAGTTTTTTGTTGAGAATGTCTTCCTGCTTAGTTTTAAGCAGGGTACACCCTTGCTTGTTTACCTTATCGATATTGTTTTTTGAATTGATGATAAAATAAGCAACGGGAGCATTTTCAAAAAGATCTGTATACTCATTTTTCTGTTGCTCAGTTAGTTGTTGTAAGTTCTGAAGCTCTGAATTTTGCTGCTCAAGTTCAATTTGATAGATGTTAAACTCCTCCATCAATTTGTCCCAGTTCTTATTAAAATCCGGAGTTTTTTTAACTCCCTCGTTTTTAAGAATGGCTTCTGCTTTGCTGCGTAATTTCTTTTGATATTCTTCATTCATCCCAAATACTCTATCTTTTATATGTTTATTTTTTTTACAACAATATTGAACAGAAAATGTTAAATCAATGTTTGATTTCACTAAATTAATTATTATTTTCAACATCTTTATGCGTGAATTATCCTGATTTTGCACCTAAATGCATTTTGCAATGAAAGAGACTGTACTTATCGTTGACGACAATCCTACAAATATTCAACTTGTAGCAAGTGTGTTATCAGATAATGGATTAGATGTCGAAGTGGCAACTTCAGGTTCTGATGCTATTGAAACACTCAGAGAAAGGCACTTCGACCTTGTTTTGCTCGATATTATGATGCCAGAACTCAACGGATACGATACGTGTAAAAAAATAAAAGAGAATGAGCAGCATGACAATACACCGATAATTTTTTTAACAGCCAAAACCGATGACGAAAGCATTAGCAAAGGTTTTGAGGTTGGCGGCGTAGATTATCTCACTAAACCTTTTAATGCTGATGAACTCCTTGCACGCGTAAAAACGCATATTCAACTAAAAAAGAACAGGGAAATACTGGAACAAACAGTTAAAAAACGTACAGCTGAACTCGCCCGGGCAAATCAAGAACTCGAAAAAGCCAACAGAGAGCTACAAACACTCGATGATGCAAAGAATGAATTTATAAACATAATTAGTCATGAAATACGAACTCCGCTAAACGGAATTCTCGGACCATTGCAATTAATGAACATGGAAAATCCCGATGGGAAAGTATCTGCACGTATGAGAATTCTCAACGAATCTGTTGAAAGGCTGGAGCGGTTTTCAACAAAAATGATACTGATTAGCGAGCTGCGGACAAACCGGTACAAATTAAAATACGAAATGGTTGATATCCATGAAATATTAACCGAATTAGCAGATGAATTTGCACAGGAAATTGCAGAAAACCATCTCAATATATTAATTTCCGTTGATAAAAAAACAAACATAAATTCCGATAAGTACTTGTTGAAGAGGCTCTTAAGGAGTGTCTTTGAGAATAGTGTAAGACTTTCACCACAAAAAGAAAGTATAAAGCTGGTAAGTGACCTTGATAATGAAAATTGTTCAATAACCATAGAAGATCAAGCAGGTAGTTTTAATCCAAAAGCTATTCAGCAGGTTTTCAGGCCATTTACACCCGGAGCAAAATTTGTTGACAATAATATGGGACTAGGGCTTTATCTGGCAAAACTCATTGCAGATACCCTTGAAGCAAAAATTGAAATTGAAAATATCCCTGGAGGCTCAATTGTAAAAACCATTATTCCCCAATAACCGGGAAATTTTAGTGTGAAAAATAAAACAAAACGGATACAAAATCGGTATAAAAATAAATTGTTCTTTACTTCTTTAATTATTTATCTATGCAATTGAAAATTAACCTGCGGTCTAAACTGCTATTTCTTGTTATTGTTCCGGTACTCATTATTGCTGTTGTCGGAATTGTTTATATCTCCGTAAAACTATTTGAAGAGGGCAAAAGCGGCCTTGAACAGAAAAGTACAGCCATTTTATCGCGTATGGAAGCTGTTCGCGGGTTTGTTGCTACTCAGGGTATGCTGAACCAGACAATTGAAGAACTGTTGGCAAAATATCCCGATGGAAACGTAC
>CAYPSX010000015.1:0-39073 GCA_964413185.1 uncultured Bacteroidales bacterium | reverse complement strand
ATTTATCGGGAGCTTGCGAAGTATTTAAAATCAAGGAGTCCCGATTCTCGGGATGCGATGCGCTGAGCTTGCCGAAGTGACTGTTTTAAATACGAGCATAACGTGATACATTGAGCGTGTCGAAATGCAGAAATCGGACATTATGGACAGACAAATAATTATTTGGCATATATAAAACAAAGCCGTTATGCTGTAAATCTGATACTTTTTTATTTCTTTTGTATCAAAATGGTTCAACGCTTTTCAAAGTAACAAGAATGGAACTGAAATTCGATTTTTTGGTTATTGGAACAGGTGTTGCCGGGCTTAGTTTTGCGCTTAAAGTTGCCGATTATGGCACTGTTTGCGTTGTAAGCAAAACAAAAGTAGGCGAAACCAATACCAAATATGCCCAGGGAGGCATTGCTGCTGTTGTTTATGAGCCGGATAATTTTGAGAAACATATTCAGGACACCATGAATGCTGGAAGTTTCTTAAATGATCCGGAAGTGGTGGAAATGGTCGTTAAACAGGCACCTGAGCAGATTAGACAGCTTAACGAATGGGGTACACGATTCGATACAAAAGAAAACGGTAAGTTCGATTTGGGTAAAGAAGGCGGCCATTCTGAATATCGCGTTTTACACCATAAAGATGATACAGGGCGCGAAATTCAAAATGTTTTAATGAGGAGAGTTCAAGATCATAAAAATATTACCGTTTTAGACTATCATTTTGCCATCGATATTATTACCCAGCACCATCTCAATAAAATTGTTACACGCTACGATACTGATATTAATTGCTTTGGAGCCTATCTTATGGATCTGAAAACCCATAAATTCCTTACAGTTTTGTCCAAAGTAACGGTAATGGCCTCCGGAGGTAGTGGCAACTTATATCATACCACTACGAACCCGCCAATTGCAACCGGCGATGGCGTGGCTATGTTTTACAGAGCTAAAGGGGTTGTTTCCAATATGGAATTTATGCAGTTTCATCCAACAGCATTATATAATCCGGGCGAAAGTCCGGCATTTCTTATAACCGAAGCTTTGCGTGGCTTTGGTGGCATACTGAAAACACCCGATGGGGAATCGTTTATGGAGAAATACGATAAGCGCGGATCGCTTGCACCCCGTGATATTACTGCCAGGGCAATCGATACAGAAATGAAATCTAAAGGACTTGATCATTTATGCCTGGATTGCAGGCACCTCGATCAAAAATCGTTATACAACCATTTCCCCAATATCTGTGAAAAAGTTCAGTCATTGGGTATTAATCCGGCAAAAGATATGATTCCCGTACTTTTTGCTGCTCATTATCAATGTGGCGGGATTAAAGTAGATAAAAACGGACAAAGTTCAATTCATGGGCTGTATGCCATTGGCGAGGTTTCCTCAACCGGGTTGCATGGAGCCAATCGACTGGCATCCAACTCGTTGCTTGAGGCGGTTGTTTATGCCGATAACGCCGCTAAACATGCTATCTCACAACTGCAGAACCGTTCTTTCCAGAAAGGAATCCCAATATGGAACGATGAAGGAACAACGCATCCCGAAGAAATGGTTTTGATCACACAAAACCTGAAGGAAGTAAAACAGATTATGAGCAATTACGTTGGAATTGTAAGGTCTGATATACGTTTAACCAGAGCGCAAACGCGTCTCAAAATAATATACGACGAAACTGAAGAATTGTACAAAAAATCGAAGTTATCTGTCGATTTATGTGAACTCAGAAACCTGATTAACGTGGGTTACCTCGTTATTAAAATGGGGCAAAGACGAAAAGAAAGTCGCGGATTGCATTATACGCTGGATTATCCGCCAAAACAAACCGACGAATAATTATAAAAGGAAACACACTATAAAATGTTAAAAACCGGACTTAAAATATTTATTTTTGTTGTTGCATTAACAGGCCTTGTTCTCGGGTACTATTATTTCTTCGAACGAAATAAAAATGTCCCCGATACTTTACAGGTTTTCGCAAACAATGGTGCCATGCTTCGTGTCAACAATCCGGTGGCCTTTTTCGATGGGTTAGACAATGTCGGTTTCTTTGATCAATTTAATGTTTCCGATAGTATCTTGTTTCAGAACCTGCGCAACCTTGAAAAAATTGAACAAAACAACTGTGTCGCCCACTTTTTTCTGGGGTTCGAAACTACAGACACCCTGATTAGTCCGTTTATTGTTCTTGAGAGCTATAATTACAGGCACGCGCAGGAGACAATGGATTATCTGAAAAGTGAAGCTTTTGACGTAAATAATATGGTTCGGAAGGAAAAAAATGAATTGAATTATTATGCAGTTTATCCGGAAAGCGAACCAAAACTGTTCTTTGCAGAAGTAAATGGATTAATTATTATGTGTTTTGATCAACAGGTGTTAATCAATCAGGCAAAACAAATAAAAGATTATAAAAGGTCAGGAGAAAAAAGCAAATTAGTCAAAATAGCAAACGCCGATGTTGTGGCAAATTTGTTTATTAATAGTTCGAAATTTCATCATCCCATTATCCGGAAAGAAACCGAAAATCAAGCAGTACACAATCAATACATTGTTTTGGATGTTTACTTAAAAAAGGACAAATGGATACTAAGCGGATTGGCACAAGTCTCGAATGCAGGACTGGGGAATGTGTTGGCAAAAGCTTCGTCCCGTAATTTTAACTTGCCCGAAATATTACCCGAAGATGTTTCTATCTTTTACGAAATGGCTGCCGCCCAATTATTGGATACATTAAAAGAGCTGGCTCAATTGGAGGCTGAAATATTTTCCTGGCTGAAAGAGTGGGAAAGCAACAAAATTGTACATTTTAAAACCCCCAAAGGATACGGCGTAGCTTTTAAAGCCAAGGGACCTTCAGTAGCCAAAAATGCATTAGATAATTATCGTAAAAAATTTGAAACTAACGCAACCATAAACCGCTACCAGTTCGATAAAGAAACCAGCTTCGATATTTATAAAGGTAATTTCAATTGGGCCGAAGAAATTTTGCCTTTTCGGTTCACCAGCGAATTAAATCTGAAATATGCATCTGCTGTAGGTGGTTATATTGTACTTGCCCCTGATAATCAAACAATACGAAGTA
The DNA here is from genome assembly GCA_964413185.1 of uncultured Bacteroidales bacterium. Taxonomy (GTDB): domain Bacteria; phylum Bacteroidota; class Bacteroidia; order Bacteroidales; family Salinivirgaceae; genus Salinivirga. Next base: position 35,992 of record CAYPSX010000015.1, on the reverse strand, counting down.
TATGCCGAAATACAGTTTTGCAGCAAAACCTAAAAAGCAGTTATCGGTTTCAGCAATATGAACCCTATCTTTCATCAGCATCTAACTTTATGGGTTATGCGAAGTTTAAATCAGAAAATCTCACACCTTATTTTAATTCGGAGATAATTAAGACCATGAAAAAGGCCGGCCTTTTTGAATTATTTCAGGTTATGGCATTACAAACAACAGGAAGCGGTCAGCATTTATATAATCACATAGTGCTTTTCAGTAAAACCCAGGAAGCACAAGGTGGCAATGTTCGCTGGAAAACAAAATTGAACAGTTCTGCTTCCATGAAACCTGCTGTTGTAAGAAACCATATAAATAGCAGCGATGAAATACTGGTTCAGGATGCCAGTGATTTTATCTATCTGATCAATAAAAAAGGCCGGGTACTATGGAAAAAGCAATTAGACGGACAGTTGCTGAGTGATGTATATCAGGTCGATAAATATAAAAACTCCAAACTGCAATATTTATTCAATACAAAAAGCAAAATTTATCTTGTCGACAGAAACGGGAACGATGTAGAAAGGTTTCCTGTTAAACTTTCCGAAAATGCTTCAGCAGGTTTGTCCGTTTTCGATTATGAAAAAAAACGTCAATATCGAATTTTTATCCCGCTCCGCGACAAAACCGTACGTTTGTACGATATCGATGCAAACATAGTTTCAGGCTGGGATTTTGAAAAAGCCGACGGCCTGGTTAGAACACCGGTGCAGCATTTCAGATTCTCAGGTAAGGATTATATCGTATTTGCCGACTCCATACGGTATTATATACTGAACAGAAGAGGCCGGCATCGCATTCGCCCCGACAAACTAATTGGTAAATCAAAAAATAATCCGATATTTTTCGACACCCGGAAAGCCCGTTGGGTCTCGACATCCCCAACCGGCGAGCTTATTTATATTAATGTTGCCGGAAATGTCGAGACCAAAAAAATTGAAACTTTTTCGAACAATCACCACTTCTTATTTACAGACCTGACCCGCGACGGAAAAAAAGACTATGTTTTTGTTGACAAGAAAAAACTTACAGTCTTCAATTATCGAAGCAAAAAACTATTCACACATGAATTCCCACATGAAATAACCGAACCACCTGCAATTTATAATTTTTCCCGGCATAAAGCCGGATTAGGTATCGTAGACAAAGAAGCCGGAAAAGTCTATATGTTCAACCGCGATGGAAAACAGTTCAAAGGATATCCATTTCCCGGAATTACACCCTTTACAATTAGTCATATTCGCGGCTATCCCGGTTTTCAGTTAATTGTTGGAAATTACGATGGGTTTTTATATGATTACCAACTGCAATAGCCAAAAATTTAGAATTGCAGAATGAACAATGAATTAATACTAAATCCAATGGGACAATTGTTTGCACCATTTATTTTGGTTGGCATCGTTTTGGAAATGTACCAACTCAATCGGGCCCGTTTCGTAGCTTTGCCCCAAAAAAAGATAACATCTGCTATTACGTCAGTTCTAACTTCAGGACTTATTTACGGAGTTTTTATCCTTTCCGGATGGCTTGCACGAAGCTTAATGCCGGAACTTTCAATTTTATGGCAAAAGATAATAGCCATAGTTATTTTATTGTTGATCATCTTTTACAGCATAATGCGCGATAGCAGGTATAATAAAGCCGGAAAAATGATCTATAGTAACTTTAACTTGTTTGCACTTATTGCTGTGGCAAGGGGAATAATGCATCTCATGACAGGTTTTTTATTAGCCATGCTCAATGTAAACGGACAATGGTTTTTGCAAAGCTACTTGCTTGGTATCCTTATTTTTGGCCTGGGTGTAATTTTGGCAAAAGGAGAGAAAGTTCATATTTTTGGCATCAGTGTTGGATACATAAAAATAATTACGTATACCATTGCCGGTGCATTGATCATATTAACCTAAAACTATGGTAATTTTAAAATTTCTCTTCTTCCTATTTTTGTTTTTTTACATTATTGCACTTTTGGGAAGGTTTTTTATCAAACGATTTGTAAAAAAAAGCCAGGAACAATTTAATAACCAACAGGGCCCAAAAAATGCAGGAGATCAAAGAAATAAAAAACATAAAAAGGGAGAAACATACGTAGAATACAAACCCAACGAAAAAAAGAATATCCCCGACGATGAAGGAGAATATGTCGATTACGAAGAAATTAAATAACTCAGTTTTTGTAACTGAAAAATTGTTTTCTATATTTGTACCCCCAATTTATGCCCGGATGGCGGAATTGGTAGACGCGCTGGTCTCAAAAACCAGTGGGCTTTGCCCTTGCCGGTTCGACCCCGGCTCCGGGTACCAGGGTCGTTGATTTTCAACGACCTTTTTTTTTACGTGATCTAATTCAAATTACATGGAAAGCCAAAAGCAGTCCGGTAAAAAAAATAAACAACGCCAGTTCGATATTCGATACCTCGAAATGGCAAGAATTTGGGCAAAAAATTCCTATTGTAAACGCAAACAAGTCGGCGCACTTATTGTTAAAGGTCGCCAAATTATATCAGACGGGTACAACGGAACACCAGCAGGTTTTGAAAACGTATGCGAAGATCAGAACAACATAACCAAGTTATACGTTCTACATGCCGAAGCCAACGCAATTACAAAAGTTGCTAAAACAAACAATAGTAGCGAAGACGCTACGTTGTACGTTACAACTTCGCCGTGTATCGAATGCTCAAAACTTATCATTCAGGCAGGTATAAAAAGAGTCGTTTTTGCCGAGCTATATTCAAAAAATGAAGGTCTGGAGCTCCTTAAACGAGCCAAAGTCGAAATCGTTCATTTACCCGATGATGAAGCCAAAATAATCAAACGAGATAAATAATTAATTATGCCCGTAAATAACACCAAACGCCAAATATTATTTCCAATCGTCATTGCAATATCAATTGTTGCAGGCGTTTTAATACACGAGTTCTTTTTCCAGACTCCTGCGAAAATTAAAAAAGTCGATCAGCAAGCCTCTAAAATCGACAATCTCCTTCGTAAAGTAGTTGCCGATTATGTCGATGATGTCGATTACGACTCACTTCAGGAAGAAGCAATCCCGAAAATTCTCGATAACCTGGATCCCCATTCAATGTATATCCCTGCCCGTCTCAAAAAAGAAGTCGATGCACCAATGCATGGCGAATTTGAAGGTATCGGTATACAATTTAATATACGTCGCGATACCGTCATGGTCATCCAAACCATTTCCGGAGGACCTTCCGAAAAAGTCGGCCTGATGGGTGGCGATCGAATTATCAAAGTTAATGATACGGTTATTGCCGGTGTAGATATTTCTACCCGTACCGTAATGAAAAAACTTAAAGGTAAAGGTGGCACAAAAGTGAAAGTAAGTGTTAAAAGACCAGGCACAAAAGAGTTGATTGATTTTGAAATCATTCGCGATAAAATACCATTATATAGTGTAGATATTTCATATATGCTGAATGCTAAAACAGGATACATCAAACTCAATAAATTTTCAAGAAATACGTATGGAGAATTTATTGAAGCTGCCAATAAGCTAAAAGCAAAAAAAATGAAAAAGCTTATTGTCGATTTGCGTTCTAATGGAGGCGGCATAATGGAAGCTGCAATCAGTATGGCCGATGAATTCTTACAACCCGGAAAGCTTATCGTATTCACTAAAGGACAAAATAGGCCTAAACGGGAATACAGGGCATCACAACGGAAATTCCTCGGAAACATTGAGGTGACCGTGCTCATCGATGAGTGGTCAGCATCAGCAAGTGAAATATTTGCAGGTGCATTGCAAGACAACGACAGAGGACTCATTGTGGGCCGTAGGTCTTTCGGTAAAGGCCTGGTGCAGGAACCTTTCTATTTTTCCGACGGCTCAGAACTCAGATTAACAGTTGCCAGATACTATACCCCCACCGGCCGGTCTATACAAAAACCCTACGAAAACGGCGATGAAGAGTCTTATCGCGAAGATATTACCAAACGATACCTCAGTGGCGAATTTATGGATGCCGATAGTATTCATTTTGCCGACAGTCTGAAATTTGAAACCCCGGAGGGCAGAATTGTTTATGGCGGTGGCGGTATTATGCCCGATATTTTTGTTCCCGTTGATACTACGGCCGGAAGCGATTTTCTGTATGAAGTAAGAAGAAAAGGACTTCAATATTCTTTTGCCTACGATTATACCGATAAACATCGCAATAAACTCAAAACTTTTGAAAATTATAAAAACCTTCAGTCGTATTTGAATAATAAAAAAATTCTTGATGAGTTTATCGCATTTGCAAAGAAAAAGGGAGTAAGCGCCTCTTCACCAGATATTAAAAAATCAGGAAAAACAATTAAAATTCAAATAATCGGCCTGGTTGCCCGCAATATAATGGGCGATGAGGGATTCTATCCCATTATTCATCAAATAGATAATACGCTGGAGGAAGCAATAAGCCAATTGTCTAAATAATTTGCCTTTTACTTATTCAGCTGCGAGTAGAATTATTATTTGTTGTGGGTAATATGGAAAATAAACTTATTAATTGTAAATTCTTAAATACCTTCCGTCAAAAGAAGTATTGTAAGTTCGTAATGGAAATTCAGAAGGTCCGCTAATCAAGGCCCCGTCTCCAATGTAAAACCTGCTTTCACATTCCTCGCACTCCAGGTACAGTTCATTTTCCGGATCAATATATACTCGCGTACCATACTCGGCTTCGTGAGGACACGTCCTTTCCAGTGCAGCAAAATCATCAAAGTTGGAGCGGTATAAAACAATGCCATTTATACCTCCGGTAATGTATTTGAAACTCCCCGGCACCAAGTCATTATAACTAGCTTCGCTCATGTCAATAGTTATGTTAACTGTGGTTACCGGAACAGGGTTTTGTTCTTCTTCGCATTGAACAAAAAGTAATAACGGAAGAACAGTAATAACTGCAATCAGAGTAAATAATGATCTCATTATCAAAAAAGTTGTAATTGCTGAGTTTTATAAATATAGAAAAAACAATCAATATACTAAAAAATTGATTACAACAATATTTGAACCATTTTTAGATGAACTAAATCATGAAGTACTGACTTTTTAGCAAAGCCTAATTTCGAATTTCATTTTTGATAAGTATTTAAAATACAGTAATTCAGTAGTTTAAGCCAGTGTTGTATGTTGTCAGACATGGAAAAAACTCACTTTGTACAAACATGCATTAAAATTATTCCATTATATTTGACATATTAAACTGAAAAAATTAAAATTCGAAAAAGAATATTAAAATATTATTTTGCAAACATCATTATACCAATATATTTTCAATGTCAACAGAGTTATACTAATAGTTAGCATTTTTTTTTTGCCAGTTGTGCTACAACTAAAGTAAAATACTCCATAGATCAGGGAAAAGTTGGCAAAAGTGGCAACGTAGGTCTAAAATACAGGATAGAACAATTTAAAGAAAATCGGAAACAGCGAAAGAAAGAGAGAGCTGAACAAAAAGCAATCAAGCTCAATGAAAGGAAAATAAAAAGATTTAATCGTAAATATCAGAGCAAGCAAACCAAAAGAATGATGAGAAAAAGTGCCCGTCGTTCAAAACGGGTGAACAAAGTAAAGCACGAATTAAATATACTTGAGCAAATTATAAATAGTACGAAAGTTTATGGAAGGATACTTAGAGACAATCGTTACGGTCTTGATTGGATTAGGAGCCGTTTTGATAAGCGCCCTGAACAAAAAAAAGGAATCTGGCGCACCATCCGGGGAACCTGGAGAAGAATTGCAGTACATTGAAGAAGTTGACGATTACCCGATAAGCGCTTCATTCGAAAAAGAACCAAATGAAAAAAATAAAATAGTCTATTCGGAAAATAATCACAACGAAAAAGAAAAAGTCAACAATATTTATCAGTCAGAAAGGACTGTTGTTAATCAAAACAAATTGCAAGACAAAGATAAAAAGCCTTTGAAACAGAGTGCAAAATATAAATTTAATGCACGTAAGGCCATCATATATTCGACCATTATTAACAGAAAATATTCTTAAAGAAATGTTAGCTTCTTGTTAATTTTATTGAAATGTATTTGGATAAATGAGGATTAAATAGCTATATTTACCCTTTTAAAATTGGATAGTTCTAAATAAAAATAAGTGATTATGTTAAGAAAGATACTCTATGTAGTTCTTGCTCTGATTTCTGCAAGCGCCTTATATGCCCAATCCGGGTCAATTAAAGGTAAAGTCACCGATGCAGAAAAAAATGAGCCGGTTCCTTTTGCCAATGTGGTGGTGGAAAGGAATGGGAATCAAATTATGGGTACCATTACCGACATCGATGGAAATTATACCTTAAAGCCGGTCCCCGCGGGCAGGTTTACTGTATTGGTTTCATCGGTGGGTTATCAGAAAAAACAAATTAACGGCGTACTCGTTAATACCGGTAAAATTCGATTCCTTGACATTGAAATGGGTTCAACATCAATTAAATTGGACGAAATTGAAGTTGTTGAATACAAAGTTCCGCTCATTGATAAGGATAATACCCAAACCGGTGGTACAGTTACATCTGACGACATTGAGAAAATGTCCGGCCGCTCTGCTGAGTCTGTTGCCGCAACTGTCGGTGGTGTTTATCAGGAAGATGGCGAAGTTAAATCTGTACGGGGTGCCCGCGAAGAAGCCACAACATATTATATTGATGGTGTGAAAGTTCGCGGATCAAAGGGAGTTCCCAAATCAGCAATTGAAGAAGTTTCTGTTGTAACCGGAGGTTTGGCCGCAAAATATGGCGATGCAACCGGAGGTATTATTAGTATTACCACGAAAGGACCTTCTCGCCAGTTTTTTGGTAGTGCCGAACTTGTTACATCTGTCGACGGATATTTCGATAACCTTGCTGCACTTAGTATGTCAGGGCCCTTGTTCTCGATTAAAGAAACCGATCCCAATGATCCTACTAAAGTAAGAAAAAACACAATTGCCGGTTATTTTTTCTCAGGTGAATTTACCTATGCCAAAGATAATAGACCATTTGCAACCGATATCTGGAAAGTTAAAGATGAAGTAATTGACGATATTTCACAAAACCCAGTCGTACCTGACCCATACTCACCATCAACTGTGCTTTCAGCCGCTTATTTGAATAAATCAGATTTTGAAACATTAGATGCCCGGCCAAATGCACAGTCTATGGGAGGGAGTTTCTCAGGTAAAATAGATATCAAACCTTTTGAAGGTGCCAATATTACACTGGGCGGAAACTTAAACTATTCAAAAAACAACGCCTTTGTACGTGCATACCAATTCATGAATTCAGAACAGAACCCTGTTACTGAAGACCTCACATGGCGTGCCTTTGCAAGATGGACTCACCGCTTTAAGAACGTGGAAATAAGTGAAGAACAACAAGCTTCGCTCATTACAAATGTCTTTTATACAGTTCAGTTAGACTGGACACAGCAAAGCGGTGGTTTAAAACACGACGATTTTGGATCTGACCTATTTAAATATGGATATTATGGAGACTATCAAATACGTTCTGTAAATTCTTATGAATATGGTTATGATACCGTATCGAACTATACAGGATGGGTACATAATGGATTCGTTGAAATATTGGATACGGTAATTACCAGCGACCAGAACCCACAAGTTGGTAGATACAATGAAATTTACTATGAAAACTATGACCCCGATAACAATATTATCGGTGTTCCAACAGTAACAGACCTCCAATTAGGAGGAGGGTACATAAATGGAGAACCCATGGATGGAATAATCCTGCCACAACTTGGAACACTTGCCGTACCAGGGTCTGTTTACGACGACTATTATAATTATGACGAACGTCAGCTCCGGGGAACAGGGGCATTTTCAGCAGATATTGGCGACCACGAGTTTAGCGCCGGTATCGAATTAGAAATGAGGTTCGACCGTCAATACCGTGTGTTTCCTAGAGGCCTCTGGTCATTAGCAAGAGCCTATATGAACGACCATATTACCGAGTTAGATTTTAATAACCCCGAACCAGGTTATGTTACCAATGCAGATGGCTCAATTGTAACCGACCCTTATGGAAATCCGGTTTTCAACGACACTGTTAACTATCCCCGACTGCTCTCTACAGAAAACCAATATTTATTTGATCTCAGATTCAGACAGGCCAATGGAATTGATGACCCACGCCAATGGGTAAACATCGATGGCTATGACCCGGAAGATATGGACATCGCCTTTTTTAGTGCCGATGAACTCTTTAATAATGGTAATACCTTAGTATCATATTACGGATTCGACCATGAAGGTGAAAAAATTGGTACAGATGTTACTTTTAACGACTTTTTCACCGACTATTTTGTCGATGAAGTCGGAAACCGACGGTACAAAAGAGAAATTCCGGTTTACCAACCCATTTATGCTGCAGGATATATCCAAGATAAATTTTCCTTTAAAGATTTGGTATTTAACGTTGGTTTACGTGTCGACTATTACGACCTCAACCAAAAAGTACTCAAAGACAAATACACATTTTTCGACGCCTACCATGTTGGGGATGAGGGAATTGAAGGAACTTATGATGGAGAGATTCCAGGGAACATACCCGATGGTTCAGTTATCTACGTAGAAGACTATAATGCAGAAGGCGATCTCACAATAAACGGATACCGCGATGGGGAAACCTGGTATACAGCTGATGGTCAGATAACAAATGACCCGGCAACTATAGAAGGTGGAAAAGGAATGCAACCGTATATTAAAAATGCAGATGAGGACACTGTTGGTAGTGCCACTTATATGAACGCTTTTACAGATTATAGTCCGGCAATTGTCCCAATGCCAAGGATTTCTTTCTCATTCCCGATTTCCGATGAAGCATTATTCTTTGCCCACTATGATATTCTTACAAAAAGGCCTAGCGATGGGAATTCACGATTGAATTATATCGATTACCTTACAATATTCACACAGGGAGGGTCGGTAATCAACAACCCAAACATGCGTCCCGAAAAAACTATTGATTATGAATTAGGTTTCCAGCAAAAATTAGGAAAAACCAGTTCATTAAAACTATCGGCGTATTATAGAGAAATGCGCGATATGATCCAAATCAGGAATATCCAGGGAGCATTCCCGGTCAACTATCTTACTTATGATAATATTGACTTTGGTACAGTTAAAGGTTTGATGACAACCTTTGATTTAAGAAGAACAAACAATCTCTCGTTAAGAGCATCCTATACTTTGCAGTTTGCTAAAGGAACAGGTAGTGATCCAACTACAGCATTAACCCTCGTAAGAGCAGGGCAGCCAAACCTCAGGACAATCAAACCTCTGGACTTCGATCAAACACATTCATTCGTTTTTACAGTTGACTATAGATTTTCCGATGGTGATGACTATAACGGACCAAAACTGTTTGGTAAAGATATTTTAGCCAATGCCGGAGCTAACTTCGTAATAAATACAGGTAGCGGTACACCTTTTAGCTACCGCGATATTGGTAACGGTAATCTGGAAGGACGTATTAACGGATCAAGAATGCCGTGGATGACAACCCTGAATATGCGTATCGATAAAGATTTTAAAATAATGTTAGGTGATGGAGAAGATAAAAATCCATTGTATTTCAATGTGTATGCAGATATTAGTAACCTCCTGGATGCCCAGAACATTACATCGGTATATTCGCGTACAGGTAACCCGGACGATAATGGATATCTCACATATGCAGGAAATCAAAGTGATATTCAATCACAACCCGATGCCGATTCATTTAGAAACTTTTATAGGTTATATATGGACAGTCCATACAATTATACTATGCCTCGAAGAATTAGAATTGGTGTTATGATAAGCTTCTAAAGAAATGAGAATAAACTATATCACAATGAAAAAACTGAATATTATATTAATTGTCATATTCTCTTTGTCTGTTACGCACGGCTTTGCCGAAAAAAATGTAAATTCGACAGGGGGAAATAAGAAAAGCATTAAAAGTGTTGGTGCCGGATGTCTGCCACCTAATGCAAGCCGGTACCTTCAGTACAATAATGTTAAAGCCATGGTACACAATGGTGGCGATATGTGGTGGGATCTAGCTAGTAGTGCCCGATATTACGTGCCAAAAAGTGGCAATGTTAGTGCCCTGTTCGCCGGATCAATCTGGGTCGGAGGTAAAGATACCAATGGCCAGCTGCGTTTTGCAGGTCATACTTTTCGCGATGGTGGTGTTGACTTTTATCCCGGCCCGCTCGTTGCCCGTGGTACGAATAAAGGAAATGTTTCAGCTGAGATTTGTACACGATACGACAGGCAATACTTTATTACCAAGAATATGGTTAGTAAACATATTGCTTATACTAGCTCCGAAAATCCGGCATTAGAGTATCCGGACTATGTTACTCCTGAGGTAATTACTAACTGGCCGGCTCACGGACCTACAGAAGATGAGTATGACTACTATCTCGCACCTTTTAAAGATGTTAATGGAGATGGTTCTTATACACCCGGTGCAGGTGATTACCCATATTATATTTTTGACTCCAAAAATTATAATTGTAATCAAAGACCCGAAAGAGAAGCTGATAGCTTGAATAATTCCTCAATGCAATTATTCGGAGATGCTACTTTGTGGTGGGTATACAACGATCGGGGAGGTGTTCACAATGAAACACAAGGCGACCCGATTGGCATGGAGTTCCGCGCTCAGGCATTTGCCTTTTCTACAAACGATGAGTTGAACAACATGACTTTTTACAATTATCAAATTATAAACCGTTCCTCATTTACATTGTTAGAAGCCTATTTCGGTGTTTGGACCGATGCTGATATGGGTAATCCGTATGATGATTATGTTGGTACCGACGTACAAAGAGGACTTGGATATCTTTATAACGGGGATGATAACGATGAAGATGGCGACGCACCAGGTTATGGTGAACACCCACCTGCAATCGGAATTGACTTTTTTGAAGGACCTTATAAAGATCCTACGGGAAAAGACGACCTTTCCAGTTATGACGATGATGGAACGTTATATTGTGATCGGGGTTTTGCCGATTTTGACGGCGATGGACAAATGGATACAATGGCATTGGACAGTGATGTTCGTTTTAACGGTAATATTAACGGACTGAATTTCGGAGATGGAATTGCCGATAACGAACGTTGGGGAATGAGATCATTTATGTATTACAATAATGAATCGGGTCCTTATGGAAACCCAAACCTTGCACCCGATTATTATAAATATATTACAGGGTATTGGATTAATGGTACACGTATGAATTACGGTGGTACAGGGCACGATAATCCTGGCGACCATCCTGATGTGGATATTGATGCTGACTTTATGTTCCCCGGAGATACAGACAAATGTTGGTGGGGTACAGGAGGCGATGTGCCGGAAAACAAAAACTGGACTGAGGCTTCAGAAGGAAATACCCCATATGATAGGCGTTTTATTCAGGCTGCAGGGCCATTTACATTGGAACCAGGTAACGTGAATGATATTACAACCGGAGCTGTTTGGGCTAGAAGCTATGCTGGTGGTTTAATGGCCAGTGTTGATAAAATGCGCAAAGCAGATGACAAAGCACAGTCCTTATTTGAAGAGTGTTTCCAGCTAATTGATGGCCCGGATGCACCGAATCTTACAATAATTCCACAAGACCGTGAATTTATCGTTCATATATCCAATCCACCCAATTCAAATAATTATTTGGAAGAATATGTGCAAGAAGATTATTTGAATATCGGAGCTGGTTATGAAGATAACGAATATAAATTTCAAGGGTACCAAGTGTATCAGGTCGCTAATAAGGATGTTACACTTGACCAACTTCGCGATCAATCTTATGCAAAAATTGTTTTTCAATGTGATTTGAAGGATGGCATTGGCGATCTTGTAAACTATACATATGATAAAGCCATTGATGGGCACTATCCCACAGTTATGGTTGAAGCAGAAAACGAAGGAATTCGACATAGTTTCACAATAGCTAAAGACATGTTTTCTTCCAGTTCTGATGGTTTGTTAGTTAACAATAAAAAGTATTACTACGTAGCTCTTGCATACGCTCACAATAACTTTAAGACATATAGCCAAACAGATACTGCAGGTTTTGATGGTCAAAAAACACCGTACCTCGCAAGTAGAAAAGGTGTAGGAGGTGAAATACGTACATACGAAGTAATACCTCATCCAAGAAATATGGATAATGGAGGTACAGACATTAATGCACAATATGGAACCCATCCTGCAATTACTAAAATTGAGGGAATGGGAAATGGACATCAATACGTAAAATTAGCAGATGGCGTTGAAGACAGTATTTTGCAAGGTATTCCTTTAGATAATATTCGCTACAAAGCGGGTTATGGGCCTATTGATATTAAGGTGGTTAACCCGTTCAATATTGAAGGAGGTACATACTATGTAGGGATTATTGCCGACTCTGTAAATACACAAGCTGATAACGCCGACCATTATGTTTACTATGGCGCATGGGATACTCTCTTGAATACCAATCCGCGTGTTGGATTTATACATGATAGTAAATGGTTTTTAGCCAGACTGAATCAGTTTAACGAGTTTGATACGATTGCTATATCAAATACTTGGTTATCAGAGAAAAATGAGATAGTGTTCGATTCAATCGGAATATCTGTTGATATTAATCAATATGGTTTTCCATTGCATAATCATGCAGGAATCACCCATCTGAAGAAATTTTCAACCTCAAACGGTTTTGTTGGCGCCACAATGACTTACGAAAATATAGACAAGCCCTGGTTAGATTTTATTAAAGATGAGGAAGGCCAATCTCCATTAAATTGGATTAGGGCAGGTAAAACTGTTTATTCAGATGTTGGAGACGCCGTTTGGAGCGATAAAAATGGTGTAGATACCGGTTCTTACTATGAAAACGTTCTAAATAGAACCTGGGCACCCAGAGCACTTGTAACTGATTATACACATGGACCCGGTCCAAGTGGTGGAGCATTAGTGCACACTGCTTCAGGAGTAGTACTGCCTAGTATCAATGTTGTAATAACCAAAGATCCTTCGAAATGGACAAGGGTTCCGGTATTTGAAATGACTGAGAACTCCAAAGATGAAAACAATCAGGTAATTAACCCTAATAGTGAAGGTAATGTGCTTAAATTTGATTTAAGGGCTGCTCCATCAATCGATAAAGCATACAATCCTGCTACAGTTGATGGTGCATCAATGAATCCGGATGACGCTAATTATATTGCTGATTCCGGTTGGAGTTGGTTCCCCGGATATGCCATCGATGTTGAAACAGGCCGAAGACTTAACATGGCATTCGGAGAATCTTCATGGTTGGTTGGCTATAACGGACGCGACATGCTCTGGAATCCTGTTAATACCATCATATCTGAGGACAACAACCTGATTTTAGGCGGCAAACATTATTTATACATTTTTGCTTCAGATAAGGCAGCAGACGGAGGATACATGCCACCATATGATAGTTTAGCACTTTTCAATCGAAAACTTGAAGATTCTTTAAGTTTCTATACAAGGTATGCACAGTGGATATCCATGCCTATTACACGGAAAGGCTATCAATTCGATACTTATGATGATATGCCGGATAATGATGTGCGAATTGAAATTAGGACAGCATTTCCATTTAATGTAGGATTAGGTATAGACTCCGTTGCAAATCCTTTGAATAAAAATTATCCGTTGTATAAATTCAATATGGATGAATATATTCCTGATGTAGGTGTGGCAACCGTAGCAGAAGATGCACTTGAAAGCATTAATGTGGTTCCAAATCCATATTATGGCGGAAATAAATATGAAAGTGCACCACTTGATTATGTTGTAAAAATTACCAATCTCCCCGAGGTTTGTAGTATAAACATATATAATTTGGCCGGAACACTAATCCGCTCCTTTGAAAAAGATAATTCATCAACTATTGTAGAATGGGACTTGAAGAATAATTACAGGGTGCCTATTGCCGGTGGAATGTATATTATCCATGTCGAAGTTCCTGATGTAGGTGAAAAAACACTCAAATGGTTCGGTATTCTTCGTCCGGATGATTTAAGCTCATTTTAATTAGAAAAAAGAAACATGTTGATTATGAAAAAGATAACATTTATAATAATTACTGTAATCGGAATGTCGATTATTGCTCCTGACCTATACGCCGGTAATGAAGAACGGGCAGGTGAATCAGGAGCCAGTGAGTTACTTTTTAATCCATGGGCTGCATCCTCCGGATTTGGTAATGCCAATGTTGCTTCAGTTCAAGGGTTAGAAGGGATTTTCTTAAACGTTGCGGGTACTGCATTTACTAAAAAAACAGAATTAGGATTTACCTATACAGATTTTCTTAGCGGAGCAGGTATTGGTATTAATTCCTTTGCATTTTCGCAACATGTTGGAGAATCGGGTTCTCTTTCAGGTGGGGTGGTTGCATATAATTTTGGAGATATAGATGTTACCACAGTAGAAAAGCCTGATGGAGACGGTTCTACATACAGCCCATCGTACACGAATATTACTCTGGCATACGCCAGAGAGTTTTCAAACTCAATTTATGGTGGGGCCGCCATAAAGATTATCAATGAAGGAATTTCAAACGCAAAGGCTACTGGTATTGCTATTGATGCTGGTATTCAATACGTAGCGGGGGATAATGATGAATTAAAGTTTGGTATTACAATGCAAAACGTTGGCCCTACAATGTCTTTTAAAGGTGATGGATTATCTTTCAAAGGATATACACCAAATGGAACATTGCAAACCATTGAGTACCGTGAAAGAGAATTTGAATTGCCATCCTTGATTCGAATTGGTGCATCTTATGATATCTTTCTTGCAGAAAAGCATAGTATGATGGTTGCCGGTGCATTTACTTCAAATTCATTTACGAATGATAATTTCCACGCAGGGTTACAGTATTCCTTTAGTGAATATTTAAGACTTCGGTACGGATATATCTATGAGAAAGACATTTGGAATGAAGATCGTGCCACTGTATTTACCGGGCATTCAGCAGGTGTTTCTATTATGGTTCCTTTAAGTAAAGAGAGCGCATCAATATTTGCTGTAGATTACTCATATAGAACTACATCTGCCTTTGGTGGTGTGCATTCTGTTGGTGTGAGAATACTATTGTAAATTTTTTTAGAAATATTTTTGAGAAGAATCCCGTTTTTACGGGATTCTTCTATTTTAATAGTTATACTAAAATGTGTATCTTACCTACTCTTGTCAGGGTAGGATTCATTGTTTTAACTCAAAAATGAACAATTATGTCGAAGTTGAATTATGTGACAAATGAAGGTTTGAAAAAATTGAAAGATGAATTACATCAACTCAAAACCGTCGAAAGAACAAAAGCCTCTCAAGCTATTGCAGAAGCAAGAGATAAAGGAGATTTGTCAGAAAATGCAGAATACGATGCAGCCAAAGATGCACAGGGATTGTTGGAACTCAAAATATCTAAACTTGAGCAATTAATTCAAAACTCAAGGGTCATAGACGAGTCAAAAATAGACTTCTCTAAAGTACAAATTATGACCCATGTGAAAATTCGAAATTTAAAGAATAAGACTGTTATGGAGTATGATATCGTTTCTGAGTCCGAAGCTAATTTAAAAGAACAGAAAATTGCTGTAAATACACCAATTGCTAAGGGGTTACTTGGTAAAAAAGTAGGAGATACAGCTACTATTAAAGTACCTGCCGGCAGTGTTGAATTTGAAATTCTCGAAATTTCGCCCATGTCATAAAATCTTGCATTATGGAAACTATTTTCACCAAAATTGTTAAAGGAGACATACCCTCGTACAAAGTGTATGAAGACGATAAGTTTCTTGCATTTCTCGATATTGCACCTTTGAAAAAAGGACATACATTGATAATACCCAAGGAACAAATCGATTATTTGTTCGATATAAATGATGCGGATTTAGCCCAAATGATGATCGTTACAAAGAAGGTAGCAGGGGCAATAAAGAAGGCTTATTCCTGTGAAAAAGTTGGTGTTGCCGTATTGGGCCTTGAAGTACCACATGCACATATTCATCTCGTTCCGCTTACATCAGAACAGGATATCAATTTCGCAAACCCCAAGTTAAAACTAAATGAAGAAGAAATGATTCGTATAGCTAAAAAAATACAATCTTTTATCTAAAACATTCCGTTTAAAAACTGTTCTTTATTTGATCTGAAAATCGTATCTTGGGAGAAGAAATTTTCGCTATGAACAGAATACTAACCTTGCTTGCCTTTTTGCCGTTTCTAATGAATGCGGCTGCTCAGGATGTCAATACCGACTATTATAAATATGGCGCAAGTCCTTCGGAATTGCCTGATTTTTTATTGCACCCCACAGAGTCAGAACCGCTGTATATTGGGATATCAGATCCGGATCTTGATTCGGCTGCTGCTATTGTCCAAGCTGAGCAAAGAGCTTGCGCAATGATGTACCTGTCTTTGAATGCACACGTACGGTCTTTGTTTGATTATTATCTGGGAGAAGAATATTCCGGAAGCGGCGGCACATTTCAATCCTTCGTTCAGTTATCGGTCAACGATTCAGTTTTTCCCGAGTACCACGTTGTAGATACTTTTTTTACACGCTTTCAAGAGGCTATTATCCGTATCCAGCCTATTAGTGAAGATGCTGTATTTGGATTCTCCATTGGAAAAAAGTACCAAATTAGTATAGAGAAGTTTAGACTCGAATATGAGTGGGGTGGGGCGACAGAATTCGAAGATCAAACAGAGTTTATTGTTAATATGAGAGACACCTCTGTCTCTACAGAAATTTTATCTATCTTTCAATACTCCCATCAATTTGAAGTTGTCAATACAAGTAACGGTAATGAAAGGCATTTTCCAACTTTGCGGTATAATTATGTTGATGTAGAAAAAGGAAAGCAACAGTACTTTAAGTATGGGTTATGGGTGCATATTGTGAATAAGATGATGGAAGAAATTGCTGCCGAATCTAAACGAATGAATGAGAGAATTAGCAAAACTGAAGAAATGTACCAGGGAAATACAAAATTAAACCAGGGAATTTCTTCGAATATTCTTACTTACCGAATACAGGATATAAATATGAAGAATGGTGAGGTCGAAGTATCAATCGAAATTGATTTCATCGACCTCAAATAGTGCTTTCATTTTCCTAATTTCGAAACAATAAGATTTAGTCTTTCGAGTGTTGCTTCCTTACCAATTATTTCAATTATTGTAAAAAGATCTGGTCCTTTTGCGCCTCCTACAATAGCTAAACGAAGAGCATTCATAATGGCCCCAAAGCCAAGCTCATTTTTTTGAATGTATGCTGATACTTCGTCTTTAATTTTTGGCCCTTCCCAATTATCTATACCCCCCATTAGGGTTTTGATGGCGTCAATATATTCCGGAATCTGATTTTTCCAACGCTTTTTTACCACTTTGGAGTCATAGCTTTCCGGATGTTGAAAGAAAAAGTACCCTTGATCCCATAATTCATGAACAAAATTTACCCGTTCTTTTATTAGGGATACAACCCGGGTTGCAGTATCGTGGTTCGCATGAATTCCTTTCTTATCAAGAATTTTTTGAAATGGTTCAGCCAACTCACTGTCAGGCCTTTTTTGCAGATATTTATGATTAAACCAGCGAGCTTTATCAGGGTCGAATCTTGCACCAGCCTTTTGTACTTTATTCAGGTCAAATTGTGCAATTAATTCATTCATGGATAATAACTCATCTTCATTGCCCGGATTCCAGCCCAGCAGCGCAAGTATGTTTACAAAAGCTTCCGGAAAATAGCCTTCTTCTCGGTAACCGGCTATTATTTGCCCATCTTCTCCTTTCCATTCCAGTGGAAAAACAGGAAATCCCATCTTTTCTCCATCACGTTTGCTTAGTTTACCCTTGCCGGTAGGTTTTAGTAAAAGTGGCAGGTGCGCAAACTCCGGACGATTTTCTTTCCATTCAAGAGCCTCATACAATAAATAATGCAAAGGCAGAGAGGGAAGCCATTCTTCGCCCCGAATTACGTGGGAAATCTCCATTAAATAATCGTCAACAACATTTGCCAGGTGGTACGTAGGCAACCCGTCCGATTTAAACAGAACCTTGTCGTCCAGCGTATCTGTGTTCACATTTATTTTGCCCCGTACAATATCGTTCATTTCAACTATATGGTTTTTGGGCATTTTAAAACGAACAACGTATGGCACCCCATCGTTTATTTTTTTGTCGACATCTTCTTTACTAAGCGTGATGGAATTATTCAGGGTTTCGCGTTCTACCTGATTGTAAGTGAATGTTTTTCCCTGTGATTCGTATGTGCCTCTTTTTTTGTTAATTTCTTCCGGTGTATCAAAAGCATAGTATGCCCATCCGTTTTCAATTAACTTGAACGCAAATTTTTTATAAATTTCTTTCCGTTCTGATTGCTTATAAGGTTCATGTTTCCCGCCTTTTGTATATCCCTCATCAATTTCAATTCCACTCCACTGTAGCGCTTCAGTAATGTAATTTTCAGCACCTTTTACATACCTCGATTGATCCGTATCTTCAATTCTTAAAATGAATTTGCCGCCATGCTTGCGAGCAAATAAGTAATTAAACAATGCTGTTCTTACGCCACCTATATGTAAAGGCCCTGTTGGGCTTGGAGCAAATCTTACGCGAATATCCATACAGTTTATATTTTTATTATTCTTAATTGTAGTTAGTGCCTTCTAAGAAAAGACTTGTTTTTTGTTCTGCCCGGTAATATAACTAGTTAAAAAATTCTTCATTCGGATTTGTTGTGTCTGCATCCTCTTTATTTTGAGAATCACCACAATCTAAATCCATATTAAAGTTTTCCGGCTCTTCAAATGTATCGAGCGGCGAAATGTTAAGTTCCGGGTCGGCAAAAACCCGCTGCATAAAAAGGCCATAAACCGGTAGTGCCATATTGGCTCCCTGCCCAAGCGTTATGCCGTCAAAATGGATTGATCTTTCTTCACCACCAGTCCAAACTCCGGCAACCAGCTTAGGCACTATCCCCATGAACCAACCGTCAGACTGATTGTTCGTTGTGCCTGTTTTCCCGGCTATTTCACCTTCAAGCTCGTATTTGAACCTCAGGCGGATACTGGTTCCTTCATTTACAACATTTTGAAGTAAATTTAGCATCAGGTAGGCTGCATTTTCTGAAATAGCTTCGTTCTTTCTTGCCTTAAATTTTGCCAGTACATTGCCATTTTTATCTTCAATTCGAGTTATAAAGAGGGGGGTAGTATGAATTCCTTTATTTGCATAAGTCGTATATGCACTTACCATCTCATATAAAGATAAATCTGCTGAACCCAACGCAATGGATGGAACTTCGGGAATCGGACTTTTTACACCCATTAACCTTGTAATATCAATTACAGCTTTGGGCTTGAATTGCTGCATTAACCATGCTGATAGGTTATTTATCGAGTGTGCAAGCCCTGTTTTAAGCGTTATGTTTTTCCTTTTAAACTGCTTTGGCCCAACACTTTCGGGCGTCCATGTTTCTCCTGTTGGCAGGGTAATCGTAACAGGCACATTCGGGACTTTGTAACACGGAGAATAACCCTCCTGCATGGCCAGGGTGTACAAGAAAGGTTTAAAGGTTGAACCAACCTGCCGTCTCCCGCCGGTGATGTTGTCGAATTTGAAATGTTTGAAATTTATGCCTCCTACATAAGCTTTAACATGTCCGTTATGTGGGTTGGCAGCCATAAAACCGCTATGCAAAAAATACTTGTAATAAAGTAAAGAATCCCAGGGCGTCATTACAGTATCTATTTCTCCATTGTAGCTAAAGACAGTCATCTCTGCTGGAGTTTCAAACACTTTTTCAATTTCTTCTTCCGATTTACCAAGACTTCGCATATTCCAGTAGCGCGTGCTTCTTCGCATGGAGTTTTTCATAATTTGATCAATTTGATCTTCATCCACCTCTTCACTAAAAGGACCATTCTGAGCATATTTATTTTCTTCGAAGAATGCTTGTTGGAGATCTTTGCTCAGATGCTCGTGCATGGCATCCTCAGCATGTTTTTGCATGCGGGAGTCGATGGTTGTATATATTTTTAAACCATCCTTATATAAATTATAGGATTCTCCGTTTGGTTTGAAGTTTTTATTGCACCACCCATATACCGGATCATCGACCCAGGCAGCAGAGTCATTTTTGAAATTTTCTTTATTTGAGTAGGTCTGTTCAAAAGGATTATCTTTATTTAACTTTAATCGTAAGTATTCTCTCAAATATGTTGCTAAACCTACATTGTGGTCTTGTACCTGGAACTCAAGCTCTACTGGTTTTTC
This sequence comes from uncultured Bacteroidales bacterium, assembly GCA_964413185.1. Taxonomy (GTDB): domain Bacteria; phylum Bacteroidota; class Bacteroidia; order Bacteroidales; family Salinivirgaceae; genus Salinivirga. Next base: position 15,649 of record CAYPSX010000015.1, on the reverse strand, counting down.
CGCAAGCGTATCGTAAGCCTCATTTGAAATGTAATTGTATTTTTTAAGTTGGTGTAAAACAATATTCCTTCTGAATTTAGCTCTGTCAGGATGCCTGATTGGACTGTAATATGATGGTGCTTTCAAGACTCCAACCAATGTTGCTGCCTGATTAATGGATAATTTTTTTGGTGTTGTATTAAAGAATGTTTTTGCAGCTGATTTTATTCCATAGGAATGATACCCGAAATATACCGTATTGAGATACATGACCAGTATTTCTTCTTTTGTATAATTTCGTTCCAGTTTAACTGCCGTTACCCACTCTTTAAATTTTGTAAGGGATAAATTCGTATAATACGATAATTTTGAATTATAACTTGTTGTATCTCGCGGGAAAAGATTTTTTGCGAGTTGCTGGGTTATTGTACTACCTCCGCCTTTGTGTGAGCCTGTTAATACACCATACATAACACGCATTAAAGCAATGCCGTCTATTCCTGCGTGCCGTTCAAAACGGTAATCTTCCGTAGCTATTAGTGCATTCACCATATTGGGAGAAAGGTCATCGAAATTGATGTATGTGCGGTTCTGATAATAATAATTCCCCAATGCAACATTATCTATCGAGTAAACCTGCGAAGCTATATTGTTATCGGGGTTCTCAAGATCTTCAAAAGTTGGCATAAACCCCATTTTCCCCGCAGCTATGAGAATAAAAAGGGTAGCAAGTGCAACTACCGGAAGCCCTAAAATCGACCAAAAGATAATGATGTATTTCTTATAACTTTTCTTTTTCTTTTGCTTATTGTCTTGTGTCATGGCAATATGTTTTCTTGTCAAAACTAAAAATATTGAAAAAACCTCTTTAATCTTTAAAAACACAGAAATTTTAATTTAATTATGCAAAAATACATGGAAAAACTGTTTGCCCTTCATATTATGCGAAATTATTTATTTTAATTACAGGGTTCAAGGAAAAAACCTGCTCATTAGCGAAAGGTTAATTAAAGGCAAAGTTCTTGCTGAAGTATATTTTCCGGTAAAGAAAAAATATTAAGATCGAGCGAATAGATGATGCAGCAAAGAAATAGAAGCATTTTTTTCATTTATTTATCAATAAAAAATTGGTTTATAAAGATAAAATTTGATTAGAATAACTGAATTCTGTTATTTTTGTGCCATTATTCCATAAAATAAGAGGCGAATTATATGATAAAAAATCTGGTAATAGTAGAGTCCCCTGCAAAAGCAAAGACTATCGAAAAATTTCTTGGAAAAGATTATGTGGTAAAATCCAGCTACGGGCATATTCGTGACCTTGCGAAAAAGGACTTGGGGATTGATAAGGAAAAGGGATATAAGCCCCATTACTTACAATCACCGGATAAAAAAAATGTGATTAAAGAATTACGTACTGCAAGTAAAGAGGCCGAAATGGTGTGGCTTGCTTCTGATGAAGACCGCGAAGGAGAAGCTATAGCCTGGCATTTATTTGAAGTATTAAAACTGGATGAAGCAAAAACAAGACGCATTGTTTTTCACGAAATTACACCGAAAGCCATCACACACGCTATAGAAAATCCGCGTGAAATAGACCATAATCTTGTAAATGCACAGCAAGCTCGTCGGATTTTAGACAGGCTTGTCGGATTTGAGCTTTCGCCCCTGTTATGGAAAAAAGTAAAACCTTCGTTATCTGCGGGTCGCGTACAGTCCGTGGCAGTGCGTCTTTTAGTAGAGCGCGAAAGAGAAATAATAGGTTTTGAACCTTCTTATGCATATAAAGTTCAGGCAGAGTTTCTTGATACCAAAGCAAAAGAAACTACCTTGTTCGCAGAATTAAATAAACGATTGCCTGAAAAAGAAGACGTTGAAGATTTTTTAAATAATGTCAAAGACCAAGAGTTTAAGGTGGCCAGCGTACAAAAAAAACCCGGGAAAAAATCGCCGGCACCACCATTTACCACTTCAACCCTTCAACAAGAGGCAGCCAGAAAATTCGGATTCTCAGTATCACAAACCATGACCTTGGCTCAACGGCTCTATGAAGCAGGGCACATTACTTACATGCGTACCGATTCCGTTAACTTATCGAACGATGCCATTGCATCTGCATCTGAGCAAGTGAAAAACCTGTATGGAGAGGAGTATCATCAGGTTCGAAAATATGCCACAAAATCAAAAGGCGCACAGGAAGCCCACGAAGCTATCCGACCAACCTATTTACAAAAGCAGGAGATAAGCGCACCGGCCTCAGAACAAAGGCTTTATAGTCTAATTTGGAAACGAACCATTGCCTCTCAAATGGCTGATGCCAAGCTCGAAAAAACAACCATCAATATACCTGTTGAGCATAATAAACAACTTAAATTTGTTGCGCAGGGCGAAGTGCTTATTTTCGATGGCTTCCTGAAAGTATATTTTGATGCACAGGAAAATAATGATAGTGAGTCGAAGGGTTTGCTTCCTCCTTTCAAAGAAAATGACAAACTCGATTTATCGAAAATGCAGGCTATACAGAGATTTACCTTACATCCGCCAAGATACACAGAAGCAAGCCTTGTGAAAAAACTGGAAGAGTTGGGTATTGGCAGACCGTCAACCTATGCCCCGACTATCTCCACAATTCAGAAACGAAATTATGTTGTTAAAGAAGACCGACCCGGGCAAAAAAGGCAATACCAGGAATTAATTCTCAAAAATGGACAGGTAAAAGCAAAAATGCTTGAGGAAAATTATGGAAGTGAAAAAGGCAAGTTGTTTCCAACAGATGTGGGAATGGTAGTCAACGATTATTTGATGGATTACTTTGATAACGTAATGGATTATAGCTTTACGGCAGATGTAGAGAAAGAATTCGACCGCATTGCAGAAGGAAAGCGTAAATGGAGTGCAATGATTGACGATTTCTATAAGCCATTTCACAAAAAAGTTGACTATGCAGAAGAACACAGCGAAAGAAAAGCAGGAGAAAGAATACTTGGCGAAGACCCCAAAACAGGAAAGCCTGTTTTGGTAAGGATTGGTAAATATGGGCCTATGGCACAAATCGGAGCCGCCGATGATGAAGAGAAGCCCCAATTTGCATCACTCAGAAGCAATCAGCACTTAGAGACCATTACCCTTGAAGAGGCATTAGAACTTTTTAAATTACCACGAGACCTGGGTGAGTATAAAGGAAAAAAAGTTACTGCTGCAATTGGAAGATTTGGTCCCTACGTGCGACATGATGGCTTATTCGCGTCGCTTACTAAAGAAGACGATCCCTATACGATTGAACTCGATAGAGCCATTGAACTTATTGAGGCAAAAAAAGAAGCTGATGCCAAAAAATTAATTAAAACATTTGACGAAAAAGAAAAAATTAAGGTTCAAAACGGTAAGTACGGCCCTTATATTACACATAAACGTAAAAACTATCGAATTCCAAAGTCAGTTGACCCAGAGGAGCTTACATACGAGCAATGCTTAGAGATAATCGAAAAAGGTAAAAACAAAAAAGGCGGAAAGGCCAGAAAAAAAACTTAGATTAGATTTTTAGTTGGTCTTTTTGTGAAACCGAGCCATGACAACAACCCGGACAAACTTCTGGTGAGCATGTTGAGGCACACTCGCATGATTATAAGGAAGCTGAAAGCACTATGTTGCGCACATTTGACAAATCATAGCGAGTTACTGTGCCTTCTGCGGGGAAGACTTTCCGAACATTAAAATTAAAATTGTAAACGGATGAAACTTAATGAGATTTTACAACCATTTCAATCCGTAACAGAACAGGCTCCGGGTACTGTGGGTTCAGCTATTAAAACCTGGGACGGAAAAAATATTCCTGAGAAGACCATCTATCTTCTGGGAGTAAGTGATTTGAATGGATTTACACAGAATTTGGATACGTTACGAGCAGAATTGTATAAGCTTTTCAAACCAGCGTTTATGGCGAACACCATAGACCTGGGTAATTTGATTTCTTTAAGTTATGAAGACCAAAAAGAAGCCATCGAACTTCTGCTGAAAAAAATATCGCAGAAACAATCCGTTTTGCTCATATTAAACGAGAATGAATTTTCGTGGTCATCATTTTTAAATTATAGAACAAAATCAAACAGGAATGATATAACCATAGTTGACAGTCATTTCAACCCTGCTGATAATCAATATATACTACAAAGCGGTTTGAGTAACACTTCAGATGAAAAATGCCATCTTATTTCTACTCAATCTTATTTTGTTGATGAACAACTGCTTAAAGAAAAAAAGAAATCGAATTTAATAATTGTAAAATTGGGAGAGATACGTGATGATATTCAGGAAGCCGAGCCTGAGTTCAGGGATGTATCTAAGTGTGTTTTTCATTTACGAGCTGTTCGTGTTGGTGATTACCCTTCAAACAAAACCGCCAACCCCAATGGCCTGTATGCCGAAGAATTATGCCAACTATCCTGGTTTGCCGGCAACAGTGATATGTTGAAATACATGCTTTATACCGGATTGGAATTGAACCCCGAAAACAGTAAACAAAGCGCACTTCTGGTCGCGCAATCTATATGGTATTTTCTTCTTGGATTTGGAGCACGGAAAAACGAAAAACCATCAGAGCAATCCAATGACTTCAAACAATATCACATCGAAAACAATAAAATACCTGAAGATTTAGTTATTTATAAGAGCAAAAAAAGTTCAAAATACTGGTTTAGATATGGGAAATCTGGCCGATTTATACCTTGCTCACCAAAAGATATGGATATTGTTCTTAATAACGATATTCCTAATAGACTGCTGAATTACGTATAAGTAGAATGGCTTAAATTTCAGGATTTATCATATTTTTTTGAATTTTTATGTAATAATTTGTTATGAAAACTATTATTTAGGTAAATTTACTCGTTAAAAGGTCATAAATTAGCCTTTATTTGTAGATAAAAGTTTGAAATTTTAAAACAACTTTAATGATTTTGCGTAAATCAAATCATGCTTTGTTCGATAAAAAGCCTATTTAAAGAATTATTAATTTGTTTGGTTTAATGATTTTTATTTATTTTACCTCTTTAAAGGCTCAACGAAAAGCAATACGTTTGTAAAAAAATGGAATGAGAAAAACGGTAATACTAATACTCATAATATTTCCTTTGTTGTCTGTGGCTCAGAGTACCCCACATGCAACACTTTTTCAGTATAACCACATGATGGTTAATCCCGGATATGCAGGTATGCATGATGGTATTGCTGTTAATAGTGTTGTCCGAAACCAATACATGGGGTTTGAGGGGGCGCCAAGCAATCAGAGCTTCAATGTTCACATGCCGTTTAAGTTGCTTAATTTACAGCATGGAGCAGGAATAACACTTATGAATGATGAAATCGGATTCAATACCAATATAGCAATAGCCCTTAATTATGCTTTTCAAAAAGAAATTGCTGAAGGTAAACTGGGTTTAGGAATAGGAGCGGGATTTTTGAATCAGAGTTTAGATAATGACTGGGTAACAATTGACGGAGAAGAAGGCGATATGTTAATTCCGCAAGGCGAAGATGAGCCAATGGTATTTGATTTAAGCATTGGCGGTTTCTATAAAACGGATAATTTATTTTTCGGATTGTCTTTAAAATATCTAAATGCTCCCGAGATTAAATATACAGATGTAGATACATATCCTTATTACAGACGATCAGCCTTTTTAACATTTGGATACAGGTATCAGTTAGGCAATCCATTGTTTGAACTTGAACCATCTATGATCGCATACACAAGTGGAACCTCAGTTCAAGCCTCAGTTGATATGGTATTGCACTATAAAAGCCGTTTTTGGGGAGGTCTTGGTTACCGTGTAGTCGATGCCGTTTCAATTATGGCGGGAGCAGAAATAATTGAAGGCCTGGATATTGGCTTGGCTTACGATATAACAACCTCAGAGATAATAAAAAACTCTGACGGATCTTTTGAGTTTATTTTGCAATATGTGTTTAAATTAGGAGTAGAAAAAGACGATCGTAGGTATAGAAGTGTAAGATTTTTGTAAATTTATGAAATTTAAATATGGGCATTATGAGAAAATTACTTGTTTTACTGATTGCAGCAGCACTTTTAGGTGCTTGTAGTTCTGGTGGCGACGGCGAACTAACCGGCGTTGCAGGACGTGCCCCCTGGTATGACCAAACCCCTTACGGAATGGTGAAAGTAAACCAAGGGAGCTATAATATGGGTCCAAGTGACGATGATGTGCCTTGGGCATTGAATGCACAAACAAAAACAGTTTCCGTTTCATCTTTCTGGATGGATGAAACAGAAATTACCAATAATGAATATCGCCAATTCGTACATTGGGTTCGAGATTCTCTTGCATACCGCATGTTGGGCGAGCAAATAGATGAATACCTTATTCGGGAAAATGAGTTTGGCGAAGAAATTGACCCGCCTTATATTAACTGGGAAATGCCAATAGAATGGCAAGGACAGGAGGAGCAGGAAATCCTTGCTGATTTGTATTACCCGGAAAACGAACGTTTTTTCAGAGAAAAAACAATTGACCCCCGAAAATTGGTCTATCATTACTATTGGGTTGATTACAAGCAAGCTGCACAAAAGTTCACCTTCGATAGTGAGGTAAGAAGACGTTACAATTATAAAACTGGCCAATATGATGGTGAATTATATAATGAAGAAGGTGTTAAAGAAGAAGTTCAGGACAGATCTTCATTCATTATGGAAGAAAGCACACCAATTTATCCTGATACATTATGTTGGATAAGCGATTTTTCATATTCTTATAATGAGCCCATGTCCAATGTTTATTTCCACCACCCGTCATATGATAATTATCCGGTAGTGGGTGTAAACTGGATACAGGCAAAAGCATTTTCTGTTTGGCGGACTAACCTGCTCAATGCAGCTCAAGCACGTAATGGTAATCCCAAAGTGCAGGATTATCAGCTTCCAACCGAAGCACAATGGGAACGTGCTGCCCGTGGAGGACTTGACCTTGTGCCTTATCCTTGGGGAGGCTATTATACACGCGACGATGAAGGATGTTTCCTCGCTAATTTTAAACCATTGCGAGGAGATTATACAGAAGACGGAGCTTTACGAACGCATCAGGTTGCTTCGTACAACCCAAACGATTATGGATTATATGATATGTCCGGAAATGTGGCAGAGTGGACTCGTAATGCATTTGATGAATCTGCTTATACATTTACACATGATATGGACCCGGAATATGAATACCGTGCTTTAGCTGATGATCCTCCTGTATTGAAACGTAAAGTTGTTCGCGGAGGTTCATGGAAAGATATTGGATATTATCTTAAAAACGGCACACGTACAAGTGAATATCAGGATACAGCAAAATCATATATTGGTTTCCGCTGCGTAAGATCATTCATGGGAATGGATGAAGGTGCACCAAGTTCGAATGTTTACTAAAATTTAATAATATGACGCTCTCGGAATTTGTTGAAAGTAAAACGTATAAGACCATAATGAAATATGTCTACGGGTGGGGCGCATCTGTCGTTCTACTTGGGGCATTATTTAAAATCCAGCACTATCCCGGAGCAGGTCCGATGTTGGTTGCTGGGATGGGTACAGAGGTTTTGATCTTCTTTTTGTCAGCTTTTGAGCCTTTACATGAAGATCCAGACTGGACATTGGTCTATCCTGAACTCGCCGGAATGACGAGTGATTTGGACGATGATCTTCCACAACAGAATTATATGCCAAGACGTGACAGCCGGCTGTTTAATGTGTCTGAGGTTCCACCCCCACCACCACACCCACATCCACAACAAATTAGTGGAGAGGGTTCCGGGCCTGCAAGAGAGCAGCAAGGAGGCGATGAAGGTAGTGTTGCACCATCAGGAGGAGGTTCAGGAAGAATGGGCGGACAAAGCTCATTTGCTCTTCAGCGTTTTGACCAGCTGTTAGAACAGGCAGAATTGGGGCCTGACTTGTTTGTTAAAATGGGCGAAGGAATTGAGAAACTGGCAAATACTGCAGAAGACCTCAATAAAATGCAAGATGCAGTTACAGCGACTGAAAAGTTTACAACAAACATGCAAAATGCATCAGAGTCTGCACATCAGTTATCTGAAACCTATAATTCATCAAATGAGGTTGTTCAAAGTTCAACAACTTCATTGAGTGAGTCATCCCTGAAAGCTGCCGGAAAAATCGAAGAGACCGGAGATGAAATGTATAATGCTATGAAGCAAAGCGCCGATAATGTTGTTCAGGCATTTGGTGAAGCGTCAAATAAAACAGCAGAAAAAATTCAACAATCCGGGGATGAAATAGCCGAATCAGCACGCAAGAGCTCTGAAAGTTTAATATCAGCAGCCAGCAATGCCAGTCAGCAAATTGTTGACTCTGTAAAACAGTCAAGTGATAATCTGAATCAGAGCTATCAACAAATGATTGATGAAATGGAGAAAAGTGTTGATGCCGTTAAATCCGGCAATCAATCATATCAGGATCAGATGGGCATACAAAATGAGCATCTGACTGCTTTAAATTCCTTGTATGAGTTGCAAAGACAACATCTTACTCAACAAAATGAACAATCTGAGCATTTATACAAAAGCGCAAATGAGGCCATCGAAAATATGAGTGGGGCCGTTGAAGATACACAGAAATATAAAGAAGAACTGAATAAGTTGAATGATAACCTTGCTGCACTCAATAATGTTTATGGGAATATGTTATCAACATTCAACTTAAATACGAACGAATAAGCTATTGAATTATGGCAGGTGGTAAGGAAACTCCCCGGCAGAAAATGATTGGAATGATGTACCTGTTCCTCACGGCAATGCTTGCATTGAACGTGTCTAAGGACGTATTACATTCATTTGTTCAGGTAAATGACAGTCTTTCTGCAACTGTTGAAAACTTTAAAGAAAAGAATCGTAGCATCTATTCTGACTTCGATGAACAATTTTCAATGAACCCGACAAAAGTTGAGAAATGGCACAAGCTTGCCAAAGAGGTTGCGGAAAGAGCGAACAAAATTTCTAAACATATTGAGGATTTGAAAGTTGAGGTTGTACAAGAAGCCGATGGCGAAGATGCTGAGGCTGTTGAAGACGGAAAGGTTGTTGCTGAGGCTATTGAAGCCAAAGATAACCTTGATGTTGGTATGCAGGTTATGTATGTGCAGGGAGAAGGCCTCAAGTTGAAGGAGATGATTGATGAGTTTCGGGATTTCCTTATGGAAAATACAGATCCTAAGCATACAATCATAAGGAACTCTTTGCAAAAAAACCTTAACACAGACGACCCACCGCCAAAAGATGGAATGACACCAACCTGGACATCCCATACATTTGGGCATATGCCACTTGTTGCAGTTGTGACAATGATGTCTAAAATACAATCAGATATTCGTAATGCAGAAGCCGATATTTTACGACATTTTTATGGTCAAATTAGTGCGCAGGATTTTAAGTTTAACAGTTTGGATCCTATAGTAAAAGCTAATAGTAATTATATTTTGCAAGGACAGGAGTTTAAGGCAGAGGTATTTATTGCTGCACAGGATACAACACAGGATCCTACGATTTATATTGGCGATGTCCGAACGAATGAAAAAGGAGAATATGAAATGGTCGGATCTTATGATTCATTACCTATTGAAAATGGTAAAGGAATTTATAGTCCCTCAACTAACCGAATTGGTGAAAGGACTTGGGGCGGCCTTATTGCAATGCAAGCTCCGGATGGGTCTATTCAAAAATATAAATTTGACCATGAATATAAAGTCGTACCTACAACAGCCATTATTAGTGCGAGTGCTAACAGGGTATTTTATTATGGTGTGCCTAATCCTTTAGATATTTCTGTACCCGGTTTACGAAATGATCAGTTAAAACCAACTGCTACAAATGGAAGAATAGTATCTCATAAAGGAGGCTTAGCAGTTAAACCTAGTAAAAAGGGAGGGACAATAGCCATAAGCTTATATGCGGATATCAATGGAAAAAGGAAGCTTATGGGTAAGGAGTTATTTAAAGTAATGCAGATTCCATCGCCTACACCAATGTTAATGCCGCTGCAAAAAGAATCGGGCGAATTAAATGCAGGAACATTAGCGCTAGTTGAAGGCATAGGAGCAGAATTAAAAGGTTTCCTGATGGATGACATTGATTATGAGGTTACTGAATTTACTGTTCAGGTGCAGGATGGACGTTTTACAACCAATGAAAGGGTTGTTGGCAAAAAACTTAGTAATAAGGCACGTAATATGATTAGTAAACTTAAGAGAGGTCAACAGTTGATTGTTAAAAACATCAAAGCGAAAGGGCCGGATGGAGTTAAAGAATTAAGCCCCTTAATTATAGATTTAAATTAAACTGAAATAAAAAATTGATCCAATGAAAAAAACAATTTTATTTCTTACGGTTTGTATGGTATTGGCTTTTATTTTGCCAATTACCGAAACAAATGCACAAGTTCTTGATGGTATATATGAAAAGGAACATGTGCCAAGCAGAAAGCCAATACCCTATTCGCAACTTCGTGAAGCTGATGTTATGTGGAAGAAGAGAGTTTGGCGATGTATAGATTTACGAGAAAAAATGAATTTTCATTTTTATTATCCAATTGAGCGTATCAATGAAAGAATGAACCTTACAAATTTATTAGTATATGGTCAAACTCATGAAGGTGTAGTGTTATACGATGCGGATGAGAATGATCGTTTTACTTCAATTATGACAACTTCAGAAATCGAAAAGAAATTTGGTGCTGGCATGATCGAAGAATCCTATGTTGACCCTAATACAGGAGAAGAAATTACAAAAGAAGTTGCCAAAGAAATCGGTTACGAAGAGGTGAAGCAAATATGGGTTAAAGAGGAATGGTACTTTGACAGGCAGAGGTCTAAAATGGAAGTGAGAATTCTTGGATTAATGCCAATTCGTTTCTATGAAGATGAGAACACAAAAGAGACCAATTATGAAAGGTTGTTTTGGGCGTATTTCCCCGCTATTAGACCAATTTTAGCAAACCATGAAGTATTTAATCGTTTTAATGACGCTCAGCGCAGGACTTATGATGATATTTTCTATAAGAGGTTTTTTGACAGTTATATCGTGCAAGAATCTAATATTTATGAAGATAGAGAAATTGCTGATTATAGAGAAGGGAGAATGGCTTTGTGGGAAGCGCAAAAGATTAAACAGGAAATGTTCACTTACGAGCAGGATTTATGGTCGTATTAGGACTTTAAATACAACATAAAAAAAGAGGCAGAAGCCTCTTTTTTTTATGTTTATACTTTTATAACAAAAATTTTATTACGCGTACTAAATATACTGATCCCCTTTTTTAAACTTGATATCATTTATAATCTGTCTGATTTTCCCTTCATCTTTCCGTTTACAAATCAGTAATGCATCATTAGTTTCTACTATAACATACCCGTCCAGGCCCTGAACGGCAGTAATTTTATCCTGAGAAGTACATATTATTGTGTTTTTTGTGTCGTAGGTTAGGATGTTATCGTGTTTTAATACATTATTTTCTTCATTTTTGTCGCGTGTATCATAAAGTGAGCGCCAGGTACCAAGGTCTGACCAATCAAAATCAGCTTTCTGCATATAAACATTATCAGCTTTTTCCATAATGCCATAGTCAATGGAAATATTTTTGCAGCCGGCATAAATACTTTGTACGGTCTCTTGTTCATTTTTTGTTCCAAACATATTTGAACGTTCTGAAAAGAGCTCCTGTACCTCGGGAAGGTGCTTTTCATAAGCTTGTTTGATTGATTTGAGCGACCAGACGTATATGCCGGAATTCCAATAGAACTCATTGCTTTCCAGAAAGAATTTCGCCAGCTCAAAGTCGGGTTTCTCTGTAAAGTTTTTTACCTTCAGTATTTCATCATTGTCGTCTGAATCAGCTATTTGTACGTATCCGTAATCTGTTTCCGGACGGTTGGGCGTAATGCCTATGGTAAGAAGCGCATCGGTGTTTTTTGTAAACTCAATTCCATTTTTAATAATTTGTTCGAAGCGATCTTCTTTTAGGATAAGATGGTCTGAAGGAGTTACGATAACTGAGGCATTTGGGTTTATGGATTGTATTCTTTCATTTGCATAAGCTACGCATGGTGCTGTATTGCGTCTGGCAGGTTCTATTAAAATTTGTTCCTCGGAAATATCCGGTAATTGTTCTAAGGTTAAGTTTTTGTAGTTGGCTCCTGTTACTATCAGTATGTTTTGTTTCGGGCAAACCCGGAGCATTCGTTCATACGTTTGTTGAATTAATGTTTTTCCTGTCCCTAACAGGTCTGTAAACTGTTTGGGATAGTTTTGCCGGCTTATTGGCCAAAATCTACGTCCAATTCCTCCGGCCATTATTATGCAAAAAGTTGATTGGTCCATATTAGGGGATTTTTGGTTATGGTTTCTTTTTATCTTCCTCCTCAGGCTCTTCTTTAAAAAAAGTATCCTGCGAAAGTATTGTCCAACCAGAATTTCTGTTATAGCCTGATCGTTGGATACTGATTTGTTTTTTTTCGAAATAGAGTTTCAAAAAAACACTTATAAATGTATTGTCGCCTGTTCCTTCCCATCCACTTAGTGAGTTGATGTTAGCCTCAATTTCAAAAGGCTTCCTGATTGTGTTGAATTTGTAATCGTAACTGGCCAAACAAGGAGTGCCAGCTGAGTCGATTACTATTTGTGCTGCCAAAATTCCTTTCAATCTCTGTATGTGTTTTTTTTCGGCACCTTTCATTATGTCTACAATTAGCAAGCTGTCGCCGGGTTTATATTCCAACAAAATTGACTGGTCTTCCAGCTTGAAATTCGGCGAACAGCCACTGAGTTTTTCTTTGAACATTTTTTGTCCTGAAAGGCTTGTCGAGAGTAGCAGTACGACTATTAAAGAAGTCAATCTCATTATCTATATATTTAGCACAAATGTAATATTTTATTCATGTAAAAGCAATTTGGTATTTTGCAGTGTACGGTTATAGACAGTTTACATGTGGTAATTGCTTTTAGGGCTTTTTGCAAGTTTTAGTAGATAGAAATAGAGAAAAATATTGAACGAAAGACCCACTGCACTGAAGAGCCCAATGGTAATATAAACATTATTGAAAAAAATAATACCTGTTCCCAGTGCCAGAAGCCGTCCAATTAATAAGCCAACCTGATAAAGTGCCCCGGCTTTTTGTTTATTGAGCATTGTGAGTAACCCGCTTATGGGATTGTTTATGAAGCTCAAGAAATAGAATGGAATAAGTATCTGAGCCATGATTCCTGTGGACACATACGCATCGCTGAATACAAGATCGAACATCCATGGTGCAAAAAATAGAAGTATAGTAAATGGCACAACACCAATGCGGAACATATTTTTGTACATGCGCAGTACAAATTGTTTAAGGTTGCGACCGCTGTGCATTATTTCTGAAACCTCGCGGTAAAATACCTGTCCAATCGACTGTGAAATCATGCCCATTGGGGTGTTTACAATTTTATTGGCCATGCCAAAGTCGCCGGACGCTCCACTTCCATAGTGCCTTGTAAGCAGGAAAACCGGTAGTTGGCTGGATAAGTTGCTGATAAAGCTTATTGTTGTGTTGAATAAAGGCATGTCTTTATAACGTCTGGCTAAAATAACGAGGTCGGATTTTTGAAAAACAAAACAAGCGGGGTCTGTTTTTAGAATAAAATACAGCATTAAAAGTGTGCTTGCACCCTGCCCGATTAATAAGCCATATAGCAGACCGTCAGCGGTAAAATTAAGCAAGCCAAATGCTGTTTGAGCCACTACGAGCAACAAACCTTTAGTTATTCTTCCAAAGGTTATATAAGTGTATTTCTTTAACCTGTTTAAATAGAAAAAGAAGGTTTCTGAGAGGCCAAGGAAGAGTGTGCTTGCCGGAATAAAGTAGAGCCAGTATGTTAGGGTTTTATTTTCAATGAGCTCTTCTAAAAATGGCTCGAGTATGAGAATTATTCCTGTAATTACTGTAGAGATGATTAAGCTGATGCCTATATTGAGAACGAGTAACGCTCTCGCTGAAGAGTCTTTTTTTGGTAAAAGTAACGCATAATGATATTGCAGGTTAGATATGATTTGCGTTAAAAGGATAATGCCGGAATATATAAAATATACATCGAAAATATCTTTGGGATAAATGCGGGTAAGCAACGGAAAGATGAGAATTGGCAATGCTTGTCCAATTGCAGTGCCACTAAAGAGGTTGCCTGCATTTTTCCAAAATGGATCAGAAAGGGTTTGATTGATTTTTTGTTTTACGTTATTCCACTTTCGCTTCATTGATGCGAATTTAGTTAAAATTTGTTACGCATGGCATTCTTTAATTAAATCGCGCATGGATTGTATTTGTGCCGGTGTTCCCAAAACGAGAAGGATATCTTTATTTGCCACGTGCGTGTCAGATGTTGGATTATGGATCAGGTCTCCCTTGTTTTTTTTGATTCCCACCACATTGACGCCGGTTTTTTCCCTGAGTTTTAGCATGCCAATGGATATCCCCTTTTTTTCAGGCAAGGTTTCGCACCTGATTTCGTCCAAATTTACTTCATTTGTCGATTGGAGCAATAGCGTGTCAAGAAATTCAATAAGATCGGGGCGGGTAACAAGTTTGGCCATGTGGGAGCCGCCAACTTTATCGGGCATAATAACTTTGTTGGCGCCTGCTTCGATTAGTTTTTCCCTGTTTATTTCTTTTGAAACCCTGCTAATGATTATCATTCCCGGGTTAAGCGCTCTGGCGGTTACAATCACAAATAAGTTGTCGGCATCGTTTGGGAATGTGGCTAAAAGTGCACGAGCCTCTCGTATGTTGGCTTTTTCGAGCACCTCGTCTTCGGTTGCATCGCCTTGCAGATATTGAAATTGCTGATTTTCCTTTATTCTTTCAATTACCTTTTCATCGCGCTCCAGTATAACGAATCTTTCGTAGTGGTTTAAAAGGTCAATTGATGCTTGTTTGCCAACGCGTCCGTATCCGCAAACAATAATGTGGTTTTCTGTTAAGTCGAAGTTTTGTTTCACAATAATCAGCTTTGGATAATTTTAATGTAAAAATAGGGTTTTCTGAATTGTTTACCATACGTTTTTCCTAACTAAACCGAGCTTAAAATTGCAATTAACAACCATTTCATCTATTTTTGGCCTCAAAACAAGCTCAAATGTTAGTAAAGACTTATGGCTCCGCAGTTTTTGGTATAGAAGCTACCACTATTACTATTGAAGTTAGTATTTCCCGTGGATTTTCATTTTTTCTGGTCGGCCTGCCCGACAGTGCTGTAAAAGAGAGCCAACAGCGCATTGAGTCTGCCTTGCGCAGCAATAATATGAAAATGCCCGGCCATAAAATTGTTATCAATATGGCTCCGGCCGATATTCGCAAAGAAGGCTCAGCATACGATTTGCCGTTGGCTATCGGGGTTTTGGCAGCCGATGAGCAGTTATCTAATAAAAAGATAGGAGATTATGTAATTATGGGCGAGCTTTCGCTCGATGGCTCTATTCAGCCCATAAAAGGCACACTGCCCATTGCTATTCAGGCTCGCAAAGAAGGGTACAAAGGTTTGATTGTGCCCCGGCAAAATGCCCGCGAAGGCGCGGTGGTAAATGATTTAGATGTTTACGGTGTGTCGCACATTAGCGAAGTAGTAGATTTTTTTG
>CAYPSX010000014.1:0-39325 GCA_964413185.1 uncultured Bacteroidales bacterium | reverse complement strand
TTTTGCCTTTGATGATTTCGGAAATGGCGGTTATGGTCATTTTTATCAGTTTTGCTTATAGTAAAACAAACCATGAACCATTTTACGACTTTTAAATATGCTGTACATCAGGTTTCAGCTCTATAACGATGTATTATACAACATGTTTTTCAAAAAAAAAAGGTAGTTTTCTTGCTGGCGCTAAATAGTACCTGTCCATAAAGTGAAGTGTTTAGTTCAGAATGTTCGAGATCAAAGCCTGTCCCGCATTTTATCGGGAGCGTGTGAGAATTTAAAACCGCAGCATACATAAGGTATGTGAGGATTTTAAATTTGAGCAACAACGCAGATATCGGACATTATGGACAAACAAAATAAAAAGGCTTCCCCCTAAAAAGAAAGCCCTTATGTCTTTATCTGAATATTGGTTAATACGTTTTTCTTTCCGCCACGCTACCCGAACTATCGTATTTTATCCAGGTACCTGTTTTTTTACCATTATTGTAGAACATCTCGTAAATTTTTTGCCCGTCCTGATTGTAAATAATCCACTTACCATCTTTTTTACCTTTTTTAAAACTTGCCAATGCTATTTGCTTAGCGTTTTTGTTCCACTTTTTCCATTCACCATCTTTGGCATTTTTATAATAAGAACGGACTTCCTTTTTTTCGCCCGATGAATAGTAATATATGATTTTGCCATGTTTTTTCCCGTTTTTAAAATTCATTACTACTTTTTCATTCCCATTGTCAAAATGCTCAGTGTGTGTGCCATCTAATAGTTCACCTTTTGCATCATAATATAGCCCGTCTTTTTCAGTGATTTGAGCAAACGAGAAAACAATGAATAAACTAAACAATAGTGTGAAATAATATCGCATAATAGTATGTTAAATAAAGTAAATATAAATAATTTCAATGATTATACGGCAAAAAAAGACCGGATGTTTCCATCCGGCTATTAATTATGTGTGTTGAGTGTATTTTTAGTTGTCAATTGCATCAAGAGAAACTTTTACTGATTTTTCTTTCGATGTTATGTTTTTTTCTTTATAGCTAATGTATGAAACTGAAATAGTATAATCCTGATTTGGTGAGCCTGAAAATTCAAAGTTCCCATCAAAATCAGTGTAGGTATCAATACCCAGTTCCGGAACATTAATTTTAACGCCGGTGAGGGATTCGCCTGTCTCACTGTCGATTACATTTCCTGAATAAACTACAGTTGCAGGTTTGCTGTTGTTTTCTTTTGAATCTTTATCATTTGTTGCAAAAGCACTCATGGCAAGACTCATTAGTAACAGGATTGTGATTGTGTACTTCATTTGATGTATAGTTTTTTGTTTATGTTTAGTGCAAATATAGAGCGGTTTAATATGATTATGGTTAGCTGTATTTTATTAGTATGTTAACTTAATATTAAATTCTTTACTACATGATTCTGTTTTGTGATGCTATAAGTATTTGTTAAATAACAGTTCAATTGTTTTATATCAGATTTTTTATTTATCAGCCAGCTTATTTATTATTGTGGAATTTTCAATTTATCAGATCAGAAACGAAAAAAATGAATATTTATGGCGATATTTTTTTTTCATAAAAAGTAAATATTTATATTTGCAGGCCTGAAACGAGAGACATTTTTGTAAACATTATAAAAGGAACGAACGATGAAGCGTACATTTCAGCCTTCAAACAGGAAAAGAAAAAATAAACACGGATTTCGTGAACGCATGTCAAGCAAGGCAGGCCGTAAAATATTAGCGCGCAGGAGAGCCAAAGGACGTAAGAGACTTACTGTTTCAGATAGTATGGCAGTAAAAGGGTAACGAAGAAAATACCAAAACATCATAAAGAGTAAAGGCATTTTGTCTTTACTTTTTTTTATGAACACATTTGATCACATAGCGTCGAAAATACAAGATGATCAGCGGTTATCTTTAGATGATGCGTTGTGGCTGACTGAACATGCCAATATTGCCCAAATTGGCGCTTTAGCAGCCAAAAAAAATGAGCGATTAAATGGTCAAAAAGTATTTTTTAACCGAAATATCCATATTGAACCAACCAATATTTGTGTAAACCATTGTTTATTTTGTTCTTATCGTCGGAAGCGTGGCGAAGAGGGGAGCTGGGAATATTCCATTGACCAAATGACGGAATTGGCTCAAAAATCTCTTGAGGCTGATCCGGGCATTACCGAATTTCATATCGTTGGAGGCGTACACCCCGATCGGGGTTTGTCGTTTTACCTGCAATTACTCGATAAATTGCGCACACAATTCCCGGGTATACACCTGAAAGCATTTACAGCTGAGGAAATTGTACAAATGTGTAAAATCGAGAATGTTGATGCCGGCTTCGGATTAAATGAACTGAAAAATTATGGTTTGCAATCTATGCCGGGCGGAGGAGCAGAAATTTTTGATGCCCACATAAGAAAGAAAATTTGCCCCGATAAAGTCTCAGGCGAAACATGGTTGAAAGTTCATGAGAACGCCCATCAACTTGGTATTCCAACAAATGCAACCATGCTTTACGGCCACTACGAGACCATGCAGCACCGGTTGCAACATCTTTCTATGCTTCGAGAACTTCAGGACGAAACCGGTATGTTCAATGCATTTATTCCATTGAAATTTAAAAGCAGAAACAATAAAATGAGCCATTTGGGTGAAGTTGGTCTTTTAGAAGATCTAAAAACGTTTGCTATTTCCCGGATTTTCCTTGACAATGTACCGCACCTTAAAGCATACTGGCCCATGCTTGGCATCGATCAAACTCTCTTGCTGCTTCATTTTGGAGCTGATGATATTGACGGTACCATAGCAGATTCAACCCAAATTTACAGCATGGCCGGAGCAACAAAAAATCCCTCAATATCGCCACAGAAACTTGTTGAAATGGTGAAAATGAATTACCGCATTCCGGTTGAACGTGATAGTATTTATAACGAATTGAAGACATATTAAAAGAATGACTTCATTTTTTGTTTATAATGCGGACTAACCTACGATCAAAGATTTTATCTTTGTCCTGTTATTAAAAATAAATCAAATGGAACTCGGAAATTTTCTAAAATCGAAAACTTTTGGCAAGCACTTATTGATCGCTGTTGTTGGAGCTATTGTCTTTATATGGCTAATTTTTTTCGGACTGAAACTGTATACACACCATGGGCAGGCGCTGCTTGTCCCCGATTTTACAGGATTGAATGTACAGGAAGCTGCCGAACTTGCCGATGATAAAGATATGCAAATTGAAGTTGCTGATTCCGTATTTATTGAAGGCAGAACAAAAGGAACCGTGGTTGATCAAAGCCCGAGACCCGACTTCAAAGTGAAAGAAAATCGCACAATATTCCTTACCATCAATGCGTTTAATCAAGCGAAAGTACCCGTGCCCAACACTGTTGGAGTTTCGTACAGGCAGGCAAAGGTGTCGCTGGAGAGTGCCGGACTAAAAGTCGGGCGCTTAATTTACAGACCCGATCCCATGAAAAACTATGTAATTGAACAACGTCGGAAAGGTAGTATTTTAAAGCCCGGGAAAATGATCCCGAAAAACAGCAAAGTAGATTTAGTGCTGGGCAAAGGATATGGTAGTCAGTACGAAAAAGTACCCGATTTAATCGGACTGAGTTCAAAACAAGCTTTTCAGGATATAAACGACCGCTTTTTTAATGTAGGCGGAGTTGTATATGACGAATCTGTTCTTACATACAGCGATTCACTCAATGCCCGCGTATACGATCAAAAACCAAAAAAAGAAAGACGTGTTAAACGAGGGGCATACGTCGATATTTGGTTAACTGTAAAAGAAAATAAGTTTAAAACTGACTCGCTAAATGCAAACTAAGAAATATTTTCAACACCTGATTATTTTCATAATCCTGATAGTACTGGTATCGGATGGTAAGATTGTAGCTCAGGAATACCTCGATGGAGTATACCAAAATTCCACTCTCAAAGAATTTTTAAAAAAGAATCCACCTCAGAAAAAACAGCGGTCATCAGTTGTATTGGAATTACCTTTTATAGATGATTTTTCCGACCTCAGTATTATTCCCAATAATGAATTATGGGCTGATGATATGGCTTATATTAATGATAATTACGCGGAGAACCAGCCCACAATTGGTGTAGCCACGCTGGATGCACTTGATCGGTACGGAGATTTATATCCTTTTCATGATACAGCATTCAATATGCCCGGCGACACATTAACTTCACATCTAATCGATCTTTCTTCAAATGAGCTTGCAGATAGCGTTTACCTGTCGTTTTTTGTGCAGGGAGGCGGAAAAGGAAATACACCACAGCAGAAAGATAGTTTAATTTTGCAATTTCGGGTAAAGGACGGTGAATCAAGTTATTGGAAAACGTACTGGACAAAAGAAGGTGAGCAAATGAGCACGTTCGAACCCGTGATAGTGCCACTTTCCAATGCGTCTATGTTGCACGACAGTACACAATTCAGGTTCATCAACTTTTTTTCGCTGGAGTATGCTGCCATGAATTGCGATCACTGGAATATCGATTATGTAATGATGGATGAAGGCCGCTCAGTAAATGACTCCCTGATTGATGAAGTTGCTTATACTCAGAATATTAATAACATTTTCGGATCGTTTAGCGCTGTTCCCTGGAGCCATTTCAAAATTTATTATTCTCAAATACTCGACGATGTTTATTACAGATTCCGCAATTACAGCGAGGAGATTATGAATATTACACCATACTTGCGCTGGACAAATCTTTATACCGGTGAAACAGAGGATGTTGGTAACATTGCTAATAATTACGATCCAAACACATCTTACGAGTTTTCAAAACCCATTAATGGTTCATTATTTAGCCTAAATGATAGCGACTCTGCCAAATTTGAGGTTCAAAATCGTTTCTATATCAGCGAATCAGACTACGAACCCAACAATAGCACATCACGTATCATCAATCTGTATAATTATTATGCTTATGATGATGGAACGGCCGAGGGAATGTACGGGGTGAGCAATAAGTTTGGAATGATTGCCGTAAAATTCAATATTTTCAAAGCAGACAGTTTAAAAGCTGTTCGGATATATTTCAATAAAACCCAGACAAACGAAGACCGGTATTTCAACCTCAGAGTGTGGGGAGAAGGCGGCTCAGGCCCGGGTGTGTTGCTCTACGAAAAAACAAGAAACCTGCCCAATTTCGCCGATTCTATCAATGGTTTTGTAACCTATAAATTTGACGAACCAATTCCTGTTGAAGGTGTTTTTTATATTGGCTGGCAAAAAATTACAGATCAACGTTTGAACATGGGATTCGATAAAAATTTTATCGCCTACCAAAAGAATTATTATAATTCCAATGGCATTTGGGAGCTGTCACAATTTGATGGTTCATTAATGATACGGCCTGTGCTCGGAGATATTTTTGCTTATACAGATATCGAAGAACCCGCACACGAATTGCCGGAAAAAGTCCTTTTCTCCATTTATCCAAATCCGGTAAGCAGTGAAGGATCCCTTCGAATTTCTACAAAAGAAAGAAACTGGAGCGTAGAGCTTTATAATTCAATCGGACGCCTCGTTTATCAAGGGCAGAATGAAAAATCAATAAACCTAAGTACCTTAGAGCACGGTCTTTACATACTTCGCATTAAAGATACCAACAATCATTTTCATAGTTTTAAAGTAATAAAAAACTGATGGTTAATACAGAACAAACGCCCGGTGAAATGTATGAACACTATCAGTTTACGGCTGATCCCGGGCAAAAACCCCTGCGAATAGACCGTTTCCTGGTTGCGCGTATCGAAAATGCCAGTCGAAATAAAATTCAGGAAGCAGCTCAGGCCGGGTTTATTTTAGTAAACGATAAACCGGTTAAGCCCAACTATAAAATTAAACCAGGAGATGATGTACGCGTGATGATGAGTCAGCCCCCGCGCGAAATAGAAATTATCCCGGAAGATATCCCGCTCGAAATTGTTTACGAAGATGACAGCTTGATAGTGGTTAATAAACCCGCCGGCCTTGTTGTCCATCCCGGTTACGGAAACTATACAGGAACGCTGGTGAATGCTTTGTCCTGGCATTTCCGCGATTTGGAAATGTTTAAAGATAACACAGATCCGCGCCCCGGACTCATACACCGAATCGATAAAAATACTTCGGGATTGCTGGTGATAGCCAAAACAGAAACAGCCAAAGTGAAGCTGGCCGCCCAATTTGCCGATCATAGTTCGCAGCGCACCTATCAGGCACTCGTGTGGGGCAACCTGAATGAAGAGGGCACTATAACCGGGCACATTGGCCGCTCACTGAAAAACCGCAAGGTAATGACCGTGTTCCCTGAAGGAGAATATGGCAAACATGCCGTTACGCACTATCGTGTTCTTGAACGGTTTGATTATGTTTCACTTGTCGAATGCCGTCTGGAAACCGGACGAACCCATCAAATCAGAGCTCACATGAAACACATTGGGCATCCCATTTTTAACGACAATGAATATGGCGGCGACAGAGTTTTAAAAGGTACAACATTCACCAAGTATAAACAGTTTGTTATGAATGGTTTCGAGATTTGTCCCCGGCAGGCACTCCATGCCAAAACCCTGGGGTTTGTTCATCCTGAAACAAATGAGCAAATGAGTTTTGATTCTGACCTGCCTGAAGACATGAGCCAACTCATCGACAGGTGGCGAAACTATTTGCAAAATCGTATTGCAAAACCCGAATAATCCCTAATTTTGGTTGTTATTCAAACTAGAATTCCATGAAGAAAAATGTAGCTCTGATTTCCGGCGGATATTCCAAAGAAGATGTTGTTTCGTTCAATAGCGCCAAAGAAATTGCCAAAAGCATTGACCGTGCCCGGTTTAATGTGTTCCAAATACTGATCAACAAAGAAAAATGGGTGTATATTGATGAGGAAAATTCGGAGTATCCAATTGATAAAAACGATTTTTCATTTCAAAAGGACCGAAAAAAAACTTTTTTTGATGTGGCTTTGATCACAATTCACGGAACACCCGGCGAAGATGGCAAACTTCAGGGATATTTCGATATGTTGAGCCTTCCGTACACTACATGCAATGCATTTACATCAGCACTCACGTTTAATAAAGTAGCTACGAAAAGATATTTACAAATGCTGGGTGTAGAAACAGCGCCATACGTGTTTTTAAGGAAAAATGATGATTTCAATTCTTCAGAAATTGTGCAAAAATTGGGCTTACCCATGTTTGTAAAACCCAATGCCGGAGGCAGTAGTTTTGGCGTAACCAAAGTAAAAAAGCCGGAAGATGTTGCACCGGCCATTCATAAAGCTTTTGAGGAAGATGAGGAGGTAATTATTGAATCGTTTATCGATGGAACTGAAGTTACCTGTGGATTAATTAAAACCAAAGAAAAGGATTACATTTTTCCGGCAACAGAGATTGTAAGTATGAATGAATTTTTTGACTATGAAGCTAAATATACCAAGGGAATGGCCGATGAAATTACGCCTGCACGCATTTCGCAGGAGGAAATGAATGCTGTTCAGAATTTATCTTCCGATATTTACGACTGGCTCAATTGCCGCGGCATTGTCCGTATCGATTATCTGATGAAAGACAACAAGCTGTTTTTGATAGAAGTTAATACCGTTCCGGGCATGAGTGCAGCCAGCATAGTACCCCAACAGGCAGAAGCTTTTGGTATGACGAATAAAGAGATGTTTTCGATTGTTTTGAATGATACGATGAGCTGAAGATTTAAATGAAATTTGAAGATAGTTTTAGATAAAAAAAGCTGCCGTGAACATAAGTTTCGGCAGCTTTTTTTTAAACAATATTTTGAGCTTAGAAATTAGTTGTAATTGTGTGTTTGTAAAGTTTGTGGGTATGCTTTTCTCCACTTTCCTTAGAAGTATAATAAATCATTCCGTTTACCATTGGGCTTTTGTTGGAAGTATATTTATCTACTTCGAGCTCTTTTTCTACGCGGAGTTTGAGTTCGTGATCTCCTTTACCTGAAAATGTTTTATTGATATTGTCAAACGAGATAGGGGAGATGCGGTCATATTTCAGAACAATACTGTTGATAGTAAAAGGGCTGTCGTGTTTAGATGAAATAGTGAACGTAATAGTTACATCTTTTGCGGTATTGTCTTCAATAGTTTCGGCATTCATTAAGATATCGGAATGCATGTAAATTTCTACTTTTTCGGCATTAACGTTAAAGTGGAAATCGTGTACCAGGCGGTTATAGCGAATATTATGTCGCACGCGAATCAGGTTGTTCGGATCTTCGTAGCAATATTGCGGGTCGTATTTAATTTTCCAGCCACTTTTGGTGCGTTCCACACGTTTAATTGTCGCGCATTGATTGGGGCACAACACATGTGGTTTTTTTGAAGCTGTAATAATTTGATCGCCAATTCGTAGTGAGTATACAATGGTTCCCAGTTCATTGACTTCGGTACGAATATTAATGGATTTTAATCTTGTGGTAATACGGCTTACCCCGGTTGCAGCTTTATCTTTTCGAGGTCCAAAGAATCTATCGGCCAGTTGGTTCAATTCTTTTATTGCACCTTCCATTTCTTCAACAGCGGTCATTTCCGGTATTCTGTCTAAAATCCCGTTAAGCTGTTTTGTAAGCTCGCGGTCCATTTTCTCAAAAGCCATTACCAGCTTTTTAAGTTGAGCTTCAGAAAAAGGATACTTAACATGGTAGTGGGCAGTAACCTCATCTGTTTCTTTGTTTTTGATTTTAGCCCAATAAAATTCTTCAGCCTTATTAAGCGCAATACCTTTTACAAAAGAAACATCGGTAGCCTGGCTTTTGGTAGTCGATTCGTATTTTTCAGCATAGTTACTGATATTGTTCACGATATCTTCCTGGCGGTTCATTTTGCTTTCGAACTGAACATTTTCAGCCACAGAACGAATTATTCTTTCTTTTAGCCTGATAAGTGCATCTTCTTTAGCTTTTTCCAGGTTTGATCCGGTTCCTACAACAATAATATAGTCTTTTTCAAGCCCGTTTACCCATTTGGGAGCTCTTCGCTGACTTTCATCTATAACTTTTTGAGCATGGGCAGGCATAATCGCAAAAACGACTGATATAAGCAGGAACAAATTTATTAGCTTTTTCATATTTCTATTTTTTAGTTTATGACACTCGATACAGTGATTTAGTTGTTATTAGGGTTAAAAATTGAAATACTTTGCTGTATGCTGTCATTAATATTTTTAGCTATTCAATATACAAAATCCTATGGAAACAAAAAAATCAGTATTCACGTGGAATACTGATTTTTGTCGCACTTTATGAATTCATTATGGGTTTTCTCTTTCGAGTTTGTCCATTTCTTCATCGAATTTTTCTTTAAACTTCATGCGGTCGTATTTAAGCTGAAGTTTTTTGTCTTTCGAAATTTTCTCATCAATTCCGTTGTAGATGTAATCTTTCTTGACCTGAATAGCCAGGTAAGTTTCATACAAACCACTGGAACCAGTGCCTGTTTTTTCGCATGTAACAGCTACTTCGACGAGTTTTTGTTTTACTACGTCGCGGGTCATTTGCTCAAAGCTTTGCTCAAATTCTGTGGCATCACCAACGTCAATTTCGTTAGTGTATTGCTCAGTAACTGACTTAATTGTTGAATTGATAAGTCCGGCCAAACGTGTTTTGGCATTCAGCATAGCTTTGTCTTTCGATGTTGCAAGGTTGCGGCTTTTTCCACTACCGGCGGCACGGAAATACTCTGCATCAGAATAACCTTTATCCTGGCAGGGTATGTTAATTTCCTGGAATCCAGAGTCTTTCTTAGCTGTTTCCTTTGGGCCACCGCAGCTCATAAATGTAACAACGGCGAACATCATTGTAAGTGATAAAAATCCTTTCATTTTCATAACTGAAAAATTTAATGATTACTTGGTAAATTTGTGAATTTTATTCTTTCTAGACAAAATATTTTGGTGAATATGGGTGTTAATGATATATTAAATTTTATTAGTTTCTTGTTTCTGAGTTTTTTACAACTGTGAATCCATAGTTCTTAACTACACGTTTTTGTGGCGAAATACTGAAAATCCAGTTCAATATTGGTTTATATGCTACCTCTTTGGTATAGGGTATTTTTTCTTTTACAAGCACAATTATTAGTCTGTGCGGTTCTTTTTTCTGTTGGGTTGTCATTTCGTAATAGGCATCTATTGGAAAAGTTGTTGTTTCCATGGCCTTTAATTGTATATCTTTTTCATGATTGTTTGGAAAAATTGCATATGACTCCTGATCTCTGGCAATAAGAAATGCTCTTAAATAACAGGGTTTTGTTGGTTTTATTGTAAAACTTAAGTTCTCGCCACTGTTGTAAAATGGTTTGATTCCTTCAACCCATGCATCAAATGTCCGGTCTTGTTTTTTATTGTATTTGATGACATCTGCATTAATTTTCACTTCCACATTAAAAATGTAGCTTACAGGATCAAATTGTGCAATCGTATCTGTAATTTTTACAGATCTCACCACACCATTTATATTGGTAAATATATCGCTCTGGAAGACCTCGGCATACTCTTCGTCTGTTTCACTTTTATAAAGGTTTTGGTACGTGTTTATTTGCTCATGTATACCTGCCTCTGTAAGTGCTTCAATTTTTGCATTTTTTACTGCCCTGTTTATTGTTTTCGCAGGGCTGTCGTTTATACCGCCAATTGCCCGGCCTGTGATATTTTTTACTTGTATGGTTTGTGTATCCTGACTATACGAAGTTGTAGTCGTTATTAAAACCAGAATGACCAAACTTACAATTATTCTCATACGGTTATTGTTTTGTATTTAGTTGCAAATGCATATCGCTATTGAAAAACGAGCTTAAATTTTTGAGGGAAATTAATCATTTTATGGTTAATAATCACTTTTGTCATGCTGTTTTTTTTCTTACACGCACTAATTAGATACTGTCCATAAAGTCGGGGTGTCCAGTTTATTGACGGACAAAATTAGAATTTACATTTAAATCCGACCACAAGAATATCATCGACTTGTTCATTATCTCCTTTCCAAAGGTTATACTGGTTTTTAAAGTTATCAATTTGCGATGACATGTGTTTACCGTGGTTTTTTTCAATCATATTGCGAAATCGGCGATTCAGGAATTTTTTGTTTCGTTCGCCGCCGAACTGATCCAGATAGCCATCTGTTGTAAGGTAAAAGGCATCATCTTCATCGTAGTTTATTGCTGTTGTATTAAAACGGAATATTTCCTTTTTACCATAATTTCCACCACCTACAGAGAGTTTGTCGCCTTTTATAATATTAAGTTTTCCATTGTTTACATGATATAAATTGTGAAAAGCACCTGAAAAATACAGAATACTATGTGGCTGATTAATCAAGCATAAACCAATATCCATTCCATCCTTCACTTCAGTTTCTGTCTTATCCAAATTCAATATATTAGTAAGTTCGAAATGTAATTCGCTGAGTAATTCCGAAGGTTGTTTAAATCGGACATTTTTTTCGCTGAGAATTTTGTTCATCAGGGAATAAGCCAATATAGCGATGAATGCTCCGGGAACCCCATGTCCCGTGCAGTCAACCACGGCCAGCACAATAGTGTCTTCATATTTCTCGAACCAGTACATGTCGCCACTTACAATATCTTTGGGTTGGAAGTGGATGAAACTGTCTTTAAATATCTTTTGAAACGATTTAGGTTCCGGGAATATAGCTCGTTGTATTTTTTTAGCGTAGGTAATACTATCAATTAAATCCCGATTTTTTG
The DNA here is from genome assembly GCA_964413185.1 of uncultured Bacteroidales bacterium. Lineage (GTDB taxonomy): Bacteria > Bacteroidota > Bacteroidia > Bacteroidales > Salinivirgaceae > Salinivirga. Next base: position 27,575 of record CAYPSX010000014.1, on the reverse strand, counting down.
TAATAAGTTGTTTGTTGGAGTACTCCAATTCGTCTTTTTCGTGAATGAGCGAATCCAACTTGGTATTTAATACATTTTCGGGGATATCAATGTTTTCGTGCGAAATGGATAAGTCTGTGGCAAATACCAGGCAGTGGTTGGTGTCGAAATAACTAATAATTCCTTCAAAAGTATGCGTGGCATTTTCTATCTCAATTTGTAATGTAATGGTAAATTCGATGTGTTGTTTTATTGTCTGAGCCACTTTAGCAAAAAACTCGCAGTTGGTTTCTTTTCGAAGTATTTCGGTTATGTTGTTGTGCTTTTCAAAAATATTCGTTTTAATTGAATAGTCTTCTGAGAATAAATAGTCGGTTATGTTGCCTTTTTTATCAATAATAAAGGAGATATCGGAAATTACCTTTATGAAACTATTATACCGTTCCTGAAAAACTTTGTGGCGAAGTGCATTTTCTTCGTTCGGGTGGGGCTTTTGCGATTTAATAAGTTTTATTTTTTCGTCTTTGGAGAAAAACGATTTTTTGGAATATAGAATCTCGTATAGTATTTCTGTTTTTTTCAAGGGTAAAATAGTTAGTCTGTAATACACCAAGCCAAATCTTCCTACAATTATAGGAAAAAGTTGGTAAGACGTAAACTAATTCCCTTGATATTTATAAAAAAAAGCCGATGATTAATCGGCTTTCTGATTTTTATGTCTTTTTATGGAATATAATAGCAATCCACCCGTAAGCAGGAGAGCACCTCCTGAAATGGGGATCGGGTTTCCGCCACCTCCTCCGCCAGGATCTGGTGGCAGCGTACCTTTCGAACCATCAGTTGTACTCCCGATACCATCATTTTTAAATACGCGTTTTTTTTCTCGTTTAAATTGACTTTCGCGCTGTGCAAATGCTGTCGTGACCAAGAATAGAAATAGTACTATAAATATGAGTCCTTTTATTTTCATTTTCTCTTATTTCACATTTATCAATTTTTTCCTGTAAACAAACTGATTATCTGTGTAAATATTAACCACAAATATATTTGTTTTTTCGGGAATTCTAAAAATATGTGTTGTTTTACTTGTTAATGATTTATTAATAATTGTTTTACCCAGTATATCTGTTACAATAATTCTGCCATTTTTTAATGTGTTTTCCTGATTAACATATAGTTCACTATTATTAACATATGTATATATAGAATTGTTTAAATTATTGATTCCTGTGCCTGATTCCGGCGAAATGCAAATCGCAAACCGATTATTATACGTACCTGTGGTCGCATAGAATTCATAATCATTATTGAGCAGGTCAATTCTTTCATCCGCCTCGTAGTCAACGAGTAACAGGTCTAGTGAATCCGGGAAATTGGTTGTGTCGGCAATGCTGAATGTAAAAGTGTTATTAATTTTTGTGTTAAAACCAACAGGCACGTAGTAGTCCTCTGAAATATTTGTCATTTCTGTTATGGGTAAAACATTGATGGCTAAATTTTCATTTGTTTCCAAAACAGAGTATATCTGTGGCAAATTAATGTTGGTTCCAAATAATTTAGGCCCATCAAATTCTGAATCGTAACCTTCTGTTGCACCGGGGAAGAATACGATGTAAGTATTATCTTCTAAAATATCATTGGTAATATTTAATTTAAGCGATGTTTTTTCGGAGCGTGTTTTCGATTCTTCCTTGAGAAAGCTTGTGGACGAAGAAACCCTCACATCATTGGACACTCCCAATGTGGCAGAACTGGATTCGCAAAACACAAAAAATCCCTGTCCTGCCTGTGCGTATCGTGCATTAGCATCGCCTTCTCCAGTGCTATGCGAGTATGAGTACCAACCACCGCCTGGGTTATATTGATATATTGTACTGTTAATACCTGTTCTATCCCATCCTGAAGCATTCCAGTCTATTGCGCTTGGGTATGGGTTACCTACCAGGTTCCATCCGTAAGTGTTGTCACCTGTATTGGCATTTGTAACACTAATGCTCTTACTACCATCATTAAAATCAGTGCCGGAGAATTCCAGATACGCGTTATATTCAGTATTTCCCCCATGCCTTACATTATAGCCTACCATGGTGCTTAAAGTGCTTGATGCTGTTAAAGGGTCCCATTGAGCATTGAGCTCATCCCAAGTGTCTGCAGTATATGCCGTCAATGCTGTTATTGCTGTGCTATTTGTGGGGTTGGATATTAAGTGGAAGTTCTCATCATTAGCTACATGTCTGTTGTAATTGGCATTACCAGTTACAGAAACCTCTCCTCCTGTAACTAGGAGAGCACCACTTGCGCTGCTGCTGGAGCCTATTGTAACATCGCCGGTTACTGTTAACGTACCGCTTGATACGGTTAATTCTCCACCGGCTTCAATTGTTAATTGATCAACTGTTGTATTGCTTGTAATTTCCGGGGCATTAGTTGTACTGGGTATGGTTACTCTGTTATTTGAGCCGGGAATGTTGCTGCCGGCCCAGTTATCTGCCGTGGTCCAACCCGTACCAGAGGAGCCATCCCAGGTGCAATTTCCATAAAAGGTATTTGGGTTGTTGGTTGCTACATGGTCTTTATAATACTCTTTCGTTCCGGCATTATTAAATTCAAATACTTTTACAGTATAATCATCGTATTCATTAATATTTGTAACGGTTACCGAGGTTCCTGTTCCAACGTAAACGCATTGGTCGCCTGAATTGTTCCAGGAATCATCTGCGGTGTAATAAACGTCTTCTGCTGGATCCCCAATACTACCATCATCTGTTACAAAAACAGCGCATTCTTCGCCATTGCCACGTGTCCATGTTGCTGTAAAAGAGGTGGTTGTTGTATATGTGAATGATAACTCTGAAGCCTGTGTTGTGGGTTCTTTTTTAATCGTTGTGGCTGTAACTGAAGCTGGAGAATCTTGCCTCAGATTTGTTGGGCCGATTAATTCTCCTCCCGCATCTTCGCCACTATTTCCCGGAACAACTGCAAAAGAATATGTTGTTTCAGGACTTAATCCTGTAATTTCAATACCTATTTCTTCTGTATAATAACTGTATATAAATAAAGGTCCCTCGTCTGAATCAGGAAATGCACTGCCGTCGGGGGCAGTATTTCCTACGTTAAATTTAGCCACCCAAATATTCGGGAAGTCAAAGGTTAGATTCCAATCCATCGTAACATAGGTGCTATCAGCAGTGGCAATTAGTCCTGTTACAGGATCTTCTGGTTGCGCATTTTCCCTTGTTGTAAAGCTGCTGGGAGACAGGTCTATTGCCGGCGTATAAAGAGTATCGGTACCATCAGTCACGTAAGCCCTGTAATAGTAGGTTGTGTTAAGGCTTAATCCGGTAAGGCTATCCCGGTATGTTCCAGTACTGGAAATCGTTCTGTCAACAGTATTGTCATCATTTGCATTTGGCCTTTCCGAAGCATCTGAAGTACCCCAGCAAACTCCTGATGTTTCGAAACCCGAACCGCCAATGTCATATTCTACTGCTGTGAAGACTCCTTCTACCCTTACAGCACTTACGTTAGTGGGGGCCGTTATTTGGGCAATGCTTTGATATGAAACAAGCATGAATAGTATAGATATAATGGCAAACGAAATTTTCATAATATAGTGGATTTTAGTGTTTGTGTTTTATTATGTCTTTTTGTTCTAAAAGATACGTACAAATATACGGAAAATACCAAGGAAAAGTTTAATCAAATTGATTAATTAGCATTTTATTAGGATAAATGGTTTTGAAGATAATCTTTAATTTCTCATCTTTGTGAGCACTATAATTGAGTAACATAATTATGCGCATAATATATTTTATTTTACTGGCTATATTGATAACAAGTTGTACGCAATATAAAAAAGTCGTTTACATGCAGTCTGAAGAAGCTTCGGACTCGTTAAAAATAGCAGCAATAGAGCAGTACAAGCTCCAACCCGGCGATTTGCTACATGTTCGGGTTTATTCGCCTGACCCTACAGTAAATCAATTGTTTAATTTCGAATCCGGACAGGCTCGTTCGAACTACAACGATATATCTTTGTATTTGAATGGATTTCAGTTAGATGACAGTAGCAGGATTGAGCTTCCTATTATTGGTTATATCGAATTACAGAACCGAACCTTCGACCATGCAAAACAAATTATTGCCGACAGTGTGAGTAGATATATTAATGATGCTTCGGTAAATGTGAAATTATTAAGCTACCGGGTGACTGTTTTGGGAGAAGTGCGGTCTCCGGGCATGTTGACTATTTATCGTAATAATTCAACAATTTTTGATGTGCTTAGTCTGGTCGGAGATATTGATATGCTTGGTGATCGGGAAGAAGTTATGGTAGTAAGAGATGTAAAGGGGCATAAGAAAAGATTTATTATTGATTTAACCCAAATTGAAGCAATGGAAAGTCCGGCCTATCATATTTACCCGAACGATATCATTTACATTAAGCCGCTTAAAGCCAGTATCTTCAGGGATAATATCCCCATAATTTCGCTTTCTCTTTCAACACTCACTACATTTCTATTGATATTAAATTATTTTAGGTAAATGGATAATCATCAAAATAATATTCAAAATTTTAAGGAGGAAACCATTGATATTAAAAAGTATTTGTGGTTAATTTTGCGTAACTGGTTTTGGTTTGTTTCTGCTGCGCTTATAGGACTGGGAGCATCATACGTTATAAATCGCTACTCCGATCCACAATATGCAGTAAGCACCACTATCATAATTCAGGATGACCAGTCTAATTCATATTCAAGTGGTAATAACCTTATTGAAGGCTTTGATTTATTCCAACAAGGTAAAGAAATCGAAAATGAGATTGCTATTTTAAAAAGTTACGATTTAAATAAACGTACGATTGAAGAGCTGGATTTCGATATAAGTTACTACGCAATGGGGCGTATTAGGGAAAGGCCAAAATATTCTTTAGATGAGTTTTATGTTGTTTTTGACACTTCTCATGTGCAGGATTTGTACACACCGGTTGTAGTAGCACCGGATGGCTTGTATGGGTATAACCTGGAAATCGAAAAATATGATATAAATGAATATCTCGATTACGGAGAATATTTTGAGAATGAACAGTTTAGGTTCAAGGTTATGATTAGAGACACAAACAATATCATATCTACAAGTCATAGCCAATACTATTTTTTCCTGAACTCAACTGCCGGTCTTACAGCCAGATACCGAGGTAAGTTGTCTGTAGAAAGAACCACCGAAGAGGGAAGTGTTTTACGATTGTCTACAACCGGGTCGGTTCCACAAAAAGAAATTGACTATTTGAATAAATTGACAGAGGTTTACATTCGTTCCGGTCTTGAAGAAAAGAATAAAATTGCTGAAAATACTATTGATTTTATTGATGAGCAGCTTGCTGATATTCTTGACTCTTTAAGGAGAACAGAACAAGAGCTGCAGAATTTTCGTTTGGACAACGAAATAATTGATCTGGAGCAGGAGGGAAGAGGATTGTTTTCAAAATTAGACCAGCTTCAAAGTGAAAAGGCCCAGGAGTTGGTACACCGCAAGTATTATAACTATCTTAAAAAGTATTTATCAAAATCTACAATTGATTCTGAGTTACTTGCTCCTTCATTAGTAGGTGTTAATGACCGGGTGTTGGCAGAGCTAGTGCAACAAATGAATACCTTGTTTGGACAGAAACAATCTTTGAAATTTGCCACACGAAAAGAAAATCCCAGGTTAGAGCTGATCAGCAATCAAATAGCCAGTACGCAGGAGGCTATAATGGAAAATGTAAACAGTCTGCTGGAGCAAAATGAAATGCTATTGACCAATTTAAATGAACGAATAGCAGAAGTTAACCAGGAGGTGAAGAAATTACCAATAAATGAGCGTCAATTAATCAGTATAGAGCGTAAATTTAATTTGAATGATAATATTTACACATATTTACTCGAGAAACGAGCAGAAGCCGGGATCAAAAAGGCCTCTACCATAAGCGATGCAAGGGTGCTGGATATAGCCAGATCGAGTTCAGTTTACATGGTTTCGCCTAATTACCGGATGAATTATATAATCGGATTACTTATTGGCTTGCTTGTGCCTTTTGTTATTATACTGCTGAGAGACTATTTTAATACGAAAATTGTTGATAAAAAAGATATAGAGAATAACACTTCAACCCCCATTTTGGGTGTAATCGGTCATAATTCATTAAAATCTGAATTTGTAGTTAAGGACAAGCCCAAATCTTCTTTGGCCGAATCATTCCGCTCCGTAAAAACGAACTTGCAATATTTGTTGCTTAATGAAGGAAGTAAGATTATCAATATTACGTCAGCGATGAGTGGTGAAGGGAAAACTTTTTCTTCGATCAACCTGGCTGCAATTATGGGAATGACCAATAAAAAAACTCTGTTGGTTGGTCTTGATCTACGAAAACCTAAAATTCATATAGAATTTGGAGTCGACAATACAGTAGGCCTTTCAACCTATTTAATTGGGAAGCATGAGATTAAAGATATTATTCTGGAAACAGATACAGAAAACTTAAGTATTGTGCCTTCAGGGCCTACACCGGTGAATCCCGCCAAATTATTGGAGACAGACAGGTTTAAGGATTTTATTACTTATATCCGGAAAAATTTCGAGCTTATAGTTTTTGACACACCGCCTACCGGTTTAGTTAGCGATGCCATTGTTCTTGCACGTTATGCCGATGCCAATATTTTTGTTGTTCGCCAGAATTATTCCGATAAAAGTGTTTTAGAGCTGATTAATGATCTTCACAAAAATAATCGTTTGGGCAATATGAGTATCCTTGTGAACGATGTGAAAGTAAAAGGTTACTACGGTGGTTATGGATATGGCTATGGTTACGGCTATGGTTATGGGTACGGCTATGGTTACGGATACGGCTATGGTTACGGTTATGGGGAAGATTATTATGAAGATGAAAGGAAGAAAACATCCATAAAGGATAAAATTCTTATGCTAATTAATCTTAAAAAATAATTTAGATTCATATACTTTTGCTTTAGTATGAAGAAACTGAGTTTCGTTTTATTAATTATCATTTATGCCTCGGTATTAAATGCTCAGTGCGAATTGGGTGCACTTACTAATAAAATTAAACCGGAAATTTATACTCCCGATTTTATCATTCAGGATATTCCTGCTACTCTTCAAATCAAAGGAGCCTCTGACAATACAATCAAAATTATTTACCCGGATGGTAATCAAATACAATTGCCTGTAGATGAGGGAAAAGTATCTGTCAACTTTGAGATAACAGGAGAGTATATATTTGTAATTAACAAAATCAAAATTAAACAGCACCTGCGTGTAATGCCATTGTGGTACTCCATTATACCACCGTTGTTGGCCATTCTTTTTGCTATGCTGTTTAAAGAAGTATTAACCGCTTTATTGATTGGTTTGCTCAGTGGAACAGTTGCCATAGCCTGGTTTTCCGGTGACAGTAATTTTGGGCTCGCTTTCATTAATGGCTTTTTCGATATAATTGACAATCGTGTAATTTATACCATTGCTGATGCAGGACATGCCTCGGTGATCGTTTTTTCTTTGCTCATTGGAGCTGTCGTTCAAATTATTCGCAAAAACGGAGGTATGCATGGCTTGGTGCAACGTTTGGCCCGAAAAGTAACTACACCTCAGAAGGGAATGTTCCTTAACTGGTTGCTTGGCATACTAATTTTTTTCGATGATTATGCGAATACATTGGTAGTGGGGAATACCATGCGCCCCGTGACCGACAAACTGAAAATATCTAGAGCTAAGTTGGCGTATATTGTCGATTCTACAGCAGCTCCTGTAGCCTGTTTGGCTTTTGTAACCACTTGGATTGGCGTAGAACTGAGCTATATTCAGGAGGGATTAAATCAATTACCGTCAGAAGTAAGCCCTTATCAACTTTTCCTGCAATCACTTCCCTACCGGTTTTATCCGTTTCTTGCATTAATTTTTATATTGTTTCTAATCTTTCAGCGCAAAGATTACGGACCCATGTGGAAAGCTGAAATAAAAGCACGTAACGCTGATACCGATACCGAAAATCATAATAAAGAAGATCAACAAAAAGCTACGCACTGGCTTAATGCGGTAATACCGGTTGCCATAATTGTATTTGGAACCTTTGCCGGTTTAATTATTACGGGATACAGCTCAGATGTTTGGAGCAATGGAGATTTTTCATTTGTCCGCAAATTGAGTATTACAATTGGCGATTCTGATGCTTTTAAAGCCTTGCTTTGGTCATCTATGTTGGCTGTTTTGGTGGCTTTTGTAATGAGCGTGGCACAAAAATTACTCACGCTGCGAGAATCTTCCGATGCTATTGTCGATGGCTTTCGTTCTATGTTAAGCGCTATTGTGATACTGATTTTGGCCTGGTCGCTTGCCACCATAACGCAGGAATTGCACACGGCTGAATTTCTGGCCGGAATGTTATCTTCTTTAAAATCGCTGCCTGGATTGCTTCCGGCAATTACCTTTATTCTTGGTGCATTGGTTGCGTTTTCGACGGGTTCTTCATGGGGAACAATGGCTATTTTATACCCGCTTTTAATGCCGGTAACATGGAAAATTGGGGAGATGGCCGGAATGCCGGTCCACGAGATTAATGTTCTATTAGCACAAATGGTTTCCGGTATTCTGGCCGGGGCTGTTTTGGGCGATCATTGCAGCCCAATTAGCGACACAACCATTCTTAGCTCCCTGGCGAGCGACTGTGATCATATTGAGCATGTAAAAACCCAAATGCCTTATGCACTTACTGTTGGCGGTGTGGCCCTTTTTATTGGTCTTGTCCCACTTATTTGGAATGTTTCTCCCTGGTATACTTATCCGGTGGCTATTGGCGTTTTATTTTTAATTGTCAGGTATTTCGGAAAAAAAGTAGATTTCCTATAAAATTATAATTCGTTTTGTAAGTTGATGGGCGCTGCCCGATATTTTGAGCATATAAACACCTGCCGGAAATTCTTTTACTGAAATTTGCGTTTTTTCATTAACAATCGTAAGGTTACAAACTATTCTTCCGGTTTGGATGTTGATTAGTTCGGCTTTTTGTGGTTGATTCAAATCCTGTAAGCGAATAGTAATATGTTGGTTCGCTGGATTGGGATAAATTGATATTTTTTCGTTTTTGTTGATTTGTAAGCTGCCCAGATTATCTGCCTGGTTGTAATAAATGTGATTTTTTGTATCCCAGTTGCTCACTATCATATCACAGTTTGGACTATGTTCATAAACAATAGAAATATTGTCGCCGGTAGTTAGTTTGTTTTTCAGCGAAATCCAGTTTTTACCCGGTACAAAGCAATAATCAAAACGATTTATTGTCTGACTGTTCACTTTTACTTCAATAATTTCTTCAACCGGCTTTTTATTCAAATAAATAAATGAAACAGAATCTCTTTCGATGATGTAAGTTTCAAGGTATTGCTTTTCATTTTCTTTGCCCAGATCAGAAAAGGCAAAGGCTTCTACAACCGATTGCATGTCTGAAGTGTAAATGGGTTCTAATTCAAACGCAGTGTCAGTACCACTATTAATGCGAATTGAATTCCACCATCCCCCATAAACCAAATCAAGGTTGCTATCGTAATCAACATCATACAAATAAACGCCCGATAAGTATTCATAGGAGTTTGATTGCCAGTTGGGTATTCCTGTAGGATTCATTAGTTGTTGATCGAATAAAAAAGTATACACCTGATCGATATTTCCGCTTTGGTTGTTATTTGTAAAAACAAGATCGGGATGGTTGTCGGAATCGATGAAGCCAACATCAAGCGAGTTGGCCAAAATATTATTATCGCTGTTTTCCCAGGCCGGCTCCGGAGAAATCATTCCGGTTGAGTCGCCGAGGTATATTTTGCTTGTAAAACCGGTATTTGCGTAAACAATATCAGTTTTTCCATCACCGTTAAAGTCTGCAAAATCAACATCGTAGCTGCATGCAGTGTCGTTGGTTTTCCAGTTTGCAGTGTCGGTAAATTGCCCCTCGTTATTAATGAAAATCCTTCCCTGGTCGAATCTGTTATTGTACGATTCGCCGCCGGTAGCGGCAATGTCCAAATCCCCATCATTATCGGCATCGCCTAAAGCACAACTAAAGGTATAAAATGGCTCTGATACAAAAGACGGTTCTGTTTCTGTCCCGCTTTCATAGTTGTAGTAAATTTTCAACTTGCCGGGAGAAGAGAAGCCGCCTTCGCCAATGTAAACGCTCACTACAATATCGTTCCGTCCGTTTTTGTCTAAATCTCCAATGGCCAAATGGCCGTGATAATCAATATCAGAACTTTCCCAGTCTGGCGTTTGGTTGAAAGTACCATCTCCCTGGTTATAATATATTTCAACCTTTTTTCTTGACATATCGTTGCCATTGGCAATTACAATGTCCTGCCAGCCATCGTTATTCATGTCTGCAATACCCAGTCCTGTGCCATATTTTCCACTTTCAGAAAATTGGAAATCGGGTATCAGGTTGAAGGTTTCGTTTTGTGCCACACCATTTAAAGGCAATGTCGTTGAAAATACTGACATTAGAAATATTGTAAATCCTAATTTGTGAGTTTTCATGTTCGTGATATTTATTGGGTTATTTACATGATGTAAATATAAATATTCATATTCAATGTCAGAAATATTCTTTGTTTGATTGATTCGATCGTTGATCAGTACGAGCTAATATTAAAAATAATTAAAATGACTGACTGGTCATATTAATTATTTTTATTTTTATTATCAATTTAACTATTTTACATATTATATTTGTAGTCAAAGTTTTAGGTTTTATTGCTATGTTTTTTTGTAAGAAAAATTGATAAACGTTTGGTCATTATGGTAATTATTTATATTTTTGACCGAACGTTCAGTCATAATTTATATAAGATATGAAATCGAAAAAAGAAATAATTATAGAAACTGCCATTCGCCTTTTTGCAGAAAATGGTTATCACAATACATCAATTAGCAAAATAGCCACTGATGCTAATGTTTCAAAGGGGTTGATGTATAATTATTTTGACAGTAAAGAAGAACTGCTCAGATATATTTTTGCAACCGGGGCAGAAAAACTTATGGCTAATTTCGATCCCAATAATGACGGGGTGCTCTCGAAAGAGGAGTTCATCTTTTATGTTCATGATATTTTCTTTCAAATGCAAAAAGAAAGAAATTATTGGATTTTGTATTTTACCATAGCAATGCAACCTGCCACAATGGCTATAGTTGCCAATGAAATGTTTCAGGTTATTGAGCCAATGACCAAAGAACTCAATGCGTATTTTTCGGAAAAAGGTTGTGATAATCCCGATGCTCAAACACGCTATTTCATCGCTGTTATGGATGGTGTCGGGATGCATTATCTTCTAGATCCTGAAAATTATCCTATTAAAAAAGTAATACAAAAAATTGTTAAAGACTTTGTTTAATCCTTTAAAACCCGATTTTTATGAACCTTAACTATTTTTCTCGCACCGTTTTATTGTTTATATTGGCAGCCATAACAATCCCTGTGGCTGCACAAGATAAACATGCCACTGAAATTGTTAGAAAATCTGACCAATTGATGCAGGGCGACTCCTACATAAGCAAAATGACTATGAAAATTGTCCGCCCTTCGTGGGAACGGCAAATTGTTTTTAAAAGCTGGGGCAAAGACCGGGACCTGGCACTGACGTACATTGAATCACCAGCGGCGGATAAAGGACAAACTTTTTTGAAGCGCGGAAACGAAATGTGGACCTGGAACCCCAAAATAAATCGGTTGATAAAGCTGCCTCCATCAATGCTCGCACAGGGTTGGATGGGCTCTGATTACACGAACGATGATATTTTAAAGGAATCCAGCATCGTAAAGGACTATCATCATGAAATAAAAAACCAGAAAACCTACGAAGGCTATGATTGCTGGGTAATTGAAATGACACCAAAAGAAAATGCAGCCGTTGTTTGGGGTAAAATTATCAGCCACATCGCAAAAGAAAAGTATTTTCCGTTAAAAGTGCGCTATTACAATGAAGACGGCGAACTTGTCAAAAGCCATTTGAACTCGGAAGTAAAAATGATGGATGGCCGCGAAATTCCGACAAAAACAATCGTGCAGCCGGCAGATGAACCCGAAAAGAAAACCATTGTGTACATCAACAAAATGGATTTTAATGTTGATTTAAACGATCGATTTTTCTCGCAACAAAATATGAAAAGAATCCGCTAACCCTAAAAACCAATTTGTATGAAGGACTTAAAAATGGCATGGCGCAATTTATGGCGAAACAAACGCAGGACAATGATTACTGTGATGTCCATTTTCTTCGGCGTTGTGATGAGCTCCATGATGGGTGCCATGCAGGAAGGTATTTACAGTAGTATGATCGATAATGTAGTGAAAACTTATTCGGGACACGTTCAAATTCAACATCCTGACTACAACGAAAATAAAACCATTAATAATGTTTTCGATCAGAGCAAAGGACTGGTTGATTCTGTCCGAAATATAGAGCACGTTGAAGCTGCTGTTCCGCGCCTGAAAAGCTACACATTGATTTCCAATGGCGATAAAACCCGTGGTGGCATGTTGCTTGGAATTGCCCCGAAAGAAGAAGAAAGACTGACCGGTGTTTCTAAATGGATTACCAAAGGCGAATATCTGAAACCCGGCGACGATGGTTTGCTTATCGTGAAAAATCTGGCAAAACATCTTGAAGCAAAAATCGGTGATACAATTGTTTTGATGAGCCAGGGGTATCATGGTGCAAATGCTGCGGGATTGTTTCCTGTAAAAGGCATTTTGGAGTTTCCAACCCCGGAAATGAACAGTATGGGCGTATATGTTGATATTAAAGCGGCCAGACAGTACTTTTACGCTTATAATAAAATGACAGAGATTGCGATTCTGGCCGATGAGTATGACAATGTTCCTGAAATCAAAGAGAGCCTGAAAAAGAAATTCGACGATCGTTATAACTATTTGTCTTGGAGGGAGTTATCACCAGAACTGGTACAGTTTATCAATAGCGATAAAGCCAGCGGCGTTTTAATGAAAGCTATTTTATATCTGGTCATTGGATTCGGAATTTTGGGTACAATAATGATGATGATTGCCGAACGCAAACGAGAAATGGGTGTAATGGTCGCTGTGGGTATGCAAAAGTACCGCTTGAGCAAGATTATTTGGATGGAGACAATGTTCATCGGATTAATAGGCGTAGTAGCCGGTTTTCTAGTAAGCATTCCGCTTGTAGCCTGGTTTAGCGCCAACCCGATTCCAATAACAGGCGAGTATGGAGCAGCGTATGAACAATTTGGCATGGAGCCATGGATTTATTTCAAAATGTCTCCTAAAGTGTTTTTCAATCAGGCACTCATTGTTTTCCTGATTACGCTTGCCATTTCCATTTATCCTTACAGCGTTGTCAGAAAGTTAAATACAATAGATGCGATACGCGGTTAAAATATTGTAAAATTTAAAATTATAAAAAGATGATTTGGTATATAGCTTGGCGAAATATCTGGAGAAACCGCAGGCGAAGTCTGATAATTATTATTGCCATTGTTATCGGTATATTTGCAGGTACATTTTCTGCGGCATTAATCAAAGGAATGATAGAACAGCGCGTGCAAAATGTAATTAACACAGAACTTTCGCATATTCAATTACATGAACCCGATTTTTTAAAGCTGAAAGAAGCTGAAAAATATCTTGAAAACATTGATGATAAGACAAGGATTCTGGACACAATAAATGGAGTTAGTGCGCATTCAGAACGATTAATTATCAATTGTATGGTTGCCTCCGCAGAAACCGGTTCGGGTGTTCAGTTAATGGGTGTGAACCCTGAAAAGGAGAGAAAAGTGACAAATTTGCATGAGCAAATATACGAGGGAACATATTTCGGGGAAAATAAGACCAATGGCATTGTTATCGGAAAAAAATTGGCTGAAAAGTTGAAAGTAAAACTAAAATCGAAAGTTGTGCTAACTTTTCAGGCGCTTGACGACACCTTGGTTTATGAAGCTTTTCGGGTGGTTGGAATGTTTGAAACTGTAAACAGCACCTACGATGAAACCCATGCATTTGTTCGTAAATCGAGGTTGGCAGAAGCTCTTGAAATGCCGGCGAATACTGCGCATGAAGTGGCTATTCTGCTTGATCGAAACAATTTAACTCAACCTGTAAAAAGTAAACTGGAACAACAATTTTCCTCTATTTCAGTAAAATCGTGGACAGATTTATCGCCCGAAATGCAGGTTTTAACAAAAGGAATGGAGTTTTCTATGTATGTTTTCATCATCATCATTCTATTAGCTTTGCTTTTCAGTATTGTTAATACCATGTTGATGGTTGTTCTGGAACGCACAAAAGAAATTGGAATGCTCATGAGTGTGGGAATGAGTCGCTTGCGGGTATTTATAATGATTTTGCTTGAAAGTGTTTATTTGTCAGGGTTTGCCGGCATAATTGGTGTAGGCATTGGTTATGGTATCGCAAAATTCGCATCTGTTCAGGGAATTGACCTTTCAAACCTCTATGGCCAAGGGTTGAAGACCTATGGCTACAATCCAATGATGTATCCCGATATCGATTTTAGCATGGTTGTAAATATCACAATTATGGTAATCATTACCGGTGTAATTGCCTCCATTGTACCGGCGCGCCGGGCTTTGAAGCTGAATCCCGCAGAAGCAGTACGAACCGATATGTAAATCAGTTATTAACCAAAAAAATTTAAAGTTATGTCAATCATCGAAATAAAAAACGTAAAGAAAATATACAACGATAACGAAGTGCCTGTACATGCTGTAAATGGTATAGATATTTCGTTCGAAAAAGGGGAATTTGCAGCTATAGTTGGCCCGTCAGGTTCTGGCAAAACAACACTCCTCAATATGCTTGGAGGACTTGATAGTGTTACAGAAGGGGAAATCAGGGTGGAAGATACGCTCGTAAATGATTTGAAAGGATCAAAACTAATAAACTTCCGGTTAATGAATATTGGCTTTGTTTTTCAGGCATATAACCTCATTCCTGTACTTACGGCGAAAGAAAATGTGGAGTTTATTATGGAGCTGCAGGGGCGTTCTGCCAAAGAGCGCAGTAAACGTTCAAAAGAATTGTTAGATGCAGTTGGTTTGGGCGACCGAATGCATAACCGACCCAATAAACTATCGGGTGGTCAACAGCAACGGGTTGCTGTGGCCAGGGCTTTGGCTCCCAAGCCCAGGTTTATTCTTGCTGATGAGCCTACAGCAAACCTCGATTCCAGGTCGACGGAAAATTTACTCGATATTATGGAAAAGCTGAATAAAGAAGAAAACATAACTTTTATTTTTTCAACCCACGATGCCAGGGTGGTAAAAAAAGCACGGCGCGTTATTACCGTTGAAGATGGACGGGTTATTAAAGACGAATCGAAATAATCGTATTCAAAAAGAGCTTGTTTATGCGTTACATAGTTGTATTGTTATTTATTACCGGCAGCTATACACTTTTTGCCCAGCAGGAAGAGTATAGCCTGCCACCTTACGAAATATCCGGTTATGTAAAAGATGTGCAAACGGTTTTTATTCCCGATGCCACACCAGAATATTGGTTGACAGACAATGCGATACATAATCGATTAAAGTTTAAATATTATCCAACAAATTGGCTGACGATTGATGCTCAGGCACGCAATCGTTTTATGTATGGCGATTTTGTAAAAATGGTGCCCAACTACGCAAAAATGGCACAAACCGGTAATTATTATGCCAATTTAGATTGGATTTGGTTAAATGATTCCTCAGCAGCCGGTATGTCTGAGCTGGATCGATTGAATGCTCAATTTATGTTTGGCGATTGGGAGATTACCCTTGGCAGGCAGCGTGT
Organism: uncultured Bacteroidales bacterium; assembly: GCA_964413185.1. Taxonomy (GTDB): domain Bacteria; phylum Bacteroidota; class Bacteroidia; order Bacteroidales; family Salinivirgaceae; genus Salinivirga. The sequence goes on along the minus strand of CAYPSX010000014.1, from coordinate 11,728 downwards.
CAATTGGGGAATCAATCTGGTTTGGAACCCCAATGATATTTTTAATACATTTTCTTATTTTGATACGGAATACGAAGAAAGGCCGGGCACAGATGCCGTTAGCGTAAAGTACTACACCAGCCTGACAAGTAGCGCTCAGGTGATTTATAAAGCCGGCGACAGTTTGCAGCAAATGGCCATGGCCGGTTTATACCGGTTCAACAAATGGGAGTACGATTTTCAGTTCCTCGGTGGTTTTATGGGCAATGATTATGTGTTAGGAGCCGGTTACACAGGAAGTATTGGGGGAGCTGCATTTCGCGGTGAAGGCACCATGTTCCATCCTCGCAAAAACTTAGAAGACACTTCCTCTGTTTGGGTTGTATCAATATCAGGCGATTACACATTTCCTAACACACTTTATCTACATGGCGGAGTGCTTTTTAATTCTAATGGAAAATCCGGAAAACCCGGAAACATGGACTTATTCAGCCATCAGCAATTATCACCTAAAACATTAAGCAGGGGGAAGTTCAATGTTTTTGGACAGCTTGCTTACAATATTACGCCACTCATCAAAGGAAATTTTACTGTAATTATGAATCCTGACGATTTGTCTTCTTTTATAAGCCCTTCCATTGATGTTTCGGTATCTGATAATTTCTCAGTGTCGGGCTTCGGACAGTTGTTTTTTGGAGAAAAAGATACGGAGTTCGGCAAAATAGGCCGTGTAGCATATTTGCGATTTAAGTATAGTTTTTAACTATTGTTAAAACGATAATCAAATAAAGAGAACAGATATTTTTTTCCATTCAATTATTTTATATATTTGTATGATATAGAATAGGGAAAAAGGTATCATATTATGAAAAAAATCTTAGTCGTAAAGACCGGATCAACTTACGATGTTATAAAGAAAAAGCATGGTGATTTTGAAGATATGATTATCTCAGCTACTGGTTTGGAACAAAATGCATTTGATGTGTTCGATGCAAAAGATGAGTCTTTGACTTTTCCTACTCCTGATCAATACGCCGGAATAATTATTTCTGGATCGCATGACATGTTGACATTTCAGGACGATTGGATGATTGATCTGAAAGAATGGATTTTGACCATTCAAGATACGGAAACACCCACCTTGGGGATTTGCTTTGGGCATCATGTTATGGCTGAGGCATTTGGTGGGGTTGTCGATTATCGCGATTGGAGTCCGGAAGTTGGTTACGTAAAAGTTAAGTTTAAACTGGAAGCATACGAAGATCCGGTATTTACAGTATTGTACGATAAAGCATACGTGTACCAGTATCATGCCCAATCCATTAAAGAGCTTCCGGAAGGTGTGCAATTACTTGGTACTAACAGTATTGATGCTTATCAGGCAATCAAGTACAATAAGCACATGTGGTCTTGTCAGTTTCATCCTGAGTTTAATCCCGATATTTTACGCGGGTATATTGAAATGAATGCATTGCATTTGTCCAGCGAAGGATTAGATCCTTATGCACTCTTAACCAGACTGGAAGCAAACGATAATGGTAAAAAACTGTTAAGTAGCTTTATTAAGTTTTGCGGGCTTTAAAATTATCTATATCTTTTTTGCATGATATTTGCTTTTATTCATGCAAAAATTGATATATATAAATAAATGAAGCTATCACTATGAAAAAGTCCACAACAGTTAAGTTTATCTTCGCATTTGCCTTTCTTGCTATTTTTGGTTTAAATACGCAAGCTCAGGAAATTAAATGGTTAACTTTTGAGGAAGCTATTGCTAAATCAGAAGAAAACCCAAAAAAAATCCTCATCGACATTTATACCGATTGGTGTAAATGGTGTAAAGTAATGGATGAAAACACATTTGCCAATCCCGTTATTGCCAAATATATTAATGAAAATTATTATGCCGTAAAATTCGATGCGGAAAGTACAGAACCTGTCACGTTTAAGGGACATGAATTTAAAAATCAGGAGCAAGGCAACCGCTCACCGCATGATTTGGCTGTAGCGCTTTTAAACGGAAAACTCGGTTATCCCTCGTATGTTTTTATGAACGAAAAACATCAAATAATTACAGCGGTTCAATCGTATTTGCCGCCGAAAAAATTTGAACCGATGGTTCATTACATAGAGCAGGAAATGTATGCAAAAGATGTTAAATATGAAACGTTTGTGCAAAGTTTCGATTCGCAGTTAGAATAGAACGAATTTAATCTTATATAATAGTTCCCGGAACCGGCGTTTTCTGTCGTTTCCGGGAATTTTTTTTATACAAATTTAATAAAAACATCCGAAGCTATCGGAGCATGCACTACGGTTGATCAAAGGCGGGTTCACTTCATAAAGTTGTGGAATAATATAAAAAATTGCATTTGCCGAATATATCGCAAAGCATTTGGTAAAACAAATTTAGGCTGTTTTCCTTTCATAAACGCATTAACACAAAAACCCGCAAAAATCAGCACCTGTTAAAAACAATGCCTTCTATAATTTCAAATATTCTTGATAGGCGGATAGTAAACGGATAACGTAGCAGCTTAATTTTAAGGTGCCTAAACTTATAACCACAACATTTAATTGCGGACGGCATATTTAGTACGAACCAATCAGTGATAATCTGCATATCAACGATATTGATTTTTTACTCTCAGATTAAGGTATTGCAGATAAAAAAGTATACATTTCAGCCATCACCCAAAAATTCAATTAATCAATCCGCTTAATCAGCGTTCTATTAAAAAATTCCACAAGAACTAAAATTCCACAATTATTTCAACTGATCCCAAAAACGCGCGGTAGCTGAGCGAAGCCGAAGCTAACGGAGTGTACACTGCGGTTGATCAAAGACGAACGGTAGCTGAGCGGAGCCGAAGCTAGCGAAGTCGAAGCTTGGTAGCTGAGCGAAGTCGAAGCTTGGTAGCTGAGCGAAGTCGAAGCTAGATTTCCCGATACGAATCAGTCGGCACCCAACCCACGCGTCCGTCAGGAATTTCTATTTCTGTCCATTCGCCCAATTGCTCGCGTATTTCAATTTTGAGTCCTTCGTGAATGCGGAACAGGTCCGTTCCACTTTCATCCGGCGAGCTTTTTACATTGAGCGACGGCTCAAAGAGAATCGCTTTGTGGGTATTTTCCATGTACGATTTAGCTTCAGAGCCCATCACCAAAGAAACCGACATGAGAATCAACGCCAATATGGCCACAGGAAGCATGGTTTTTTTTAACACAATTGAACCGCCGAATACAAAAAGAAGTATACTGCCAATTAAAACCAAAAACGTGATGATACTACCGGTAGCCCATGAATTGGCCGGCATCGATTTCCAAAGTTGATTGTACCACCTTTTGTAGAATGGTATATGCGCTGCTTCAATGCGATCTGTGATGAGGTTGTTGGCCATTTGCAGGTTTACACGGGCGTCTTCGTGTGCCGGATTATATTTCAGTGCTTTTTCGTAATGCAAAATAGCATGAGGTACCATACCCTGCTTATAATACGCGTTGCCAAGGTTGTAATGCAAATCGGCTGATGTCATGCCAAAATTGAGTACTTTTTCGTAATACTCAACGGCTTTCGAAAACTGTTGGCTTCTGTAAGCTTCGGATGCAGAATCGATCCAGGTTTGATATTGTTTGGCATCTTCTGTCTCCGGGGTTGTAGCGTTGATGTTTGATAATGATGCTACAATCAAAAGCGTATATGTTAGTGCTTTTTTGATCATTATTTAAGGTTTTTTTCCAGTTTGCCAATTATTGTTGCAGCCTGATTGTAAACAGTTTTGCTGTCGGTTTGCGCTGCTGATGGTGCATACTGTGCAAATTCGCAATCATCAATCAGTTTTATCAGGCTTTCAATGGTTTCTTCTGTTACATTTTTGTTTTTCAGCATATCGCCCACATTGTCGCGGGTAAGCGAGGCAGCATCAATGGTGAGCTTGTCTGCCAAATAACCCCAAATAGCTTTCAGTACAGCTTCGTACATGGCTGCATCGTTTCCGGCTTTGAGTTCTCTGGCTGCTGCGCGCAGGCGCTTTTTGCTCACTTTGCTGGCTTTTTTGGTACGCATGAGCAATTGGTCAGCGTTTTCTTTAATTTTTTTGCGACGAATAAGTAAAATAATGATGGTGAGGCCAATGCCCAGAATGTAAATCAACCAGAATAAAGAACTTCCAAAAAATATTGTGTCCATGGGTTTTAACCCCAGACTGCCGGTGCGTATAAACCGGATGTCTGTTCCAATGTTGGTTACATCCTGCTTGCTATAGTTTGATACTGCTACACCACCTGAGGATTTGTCGCCTTTTTCAACGCTGATGTTGAATGTTTGTCCGGTAAGTGTTTTGTAGCTTTTGGTTGCCGGATTGAAATAGCTGATTTTTACCGGGTCAAGTGTAAATTCTCCTGCATGGCGGGGAATTAATAAATATTCATACGTGATTGATCCTCTGGCGCCACTGCTGGTTACGCGAATAGACGGGTTTACCTGTGGATCGTATACCTCGAAATCGCCGGGAAAAGTGAGCTGGGGCGTTTCCATGAGCTTTAGATTGCCGTCTCCTGAAACTTTTACACGCAGTGTGATAGATTCGTTGGCTTTCAGTTGTGTTTTGTCCACCGAAGTTTCAAGCTTGAAATTTCCAACCGCACCGTGAAATGTCGGGGGTGCATCAGGTGGGAGTGGTTTTACATTCAGTGTAGTTTCCGGGCTTTCATCTTTTACTGTATATCTGCGATAACGTCCGCCAAAGAAGTCATCGAACGGGTCGTTGCTTCGAATCTGTTCGCGTACAACTGCTTCAACTTCAAACGGGTTTATGGTTATTTTTCCGCTCCGTTGAGGGAAAAGCACGTATTTTCTGATGACTCCGGTTTGGTATATTTTACCGTTCACATTTTCGCGTTGTAATGATATCTGCGAAGGTGTTTCTATTTCCTGGTTAAAAAAACCGCTGAACGAAGGAAATTTAACATCTTCGAATCCGGCAATACTCAATCGGGTGTATAGTTTCAGGGTTGCCACAAGGTGCTCTCCCTGGTACAAGTTATTTCGACTGAGGTGCACACGCACAAAAAAATCTTCGCCCGGGGAGCGTGTTTGTTGATTATTGTTTGGGTTCCCGGTATTGTTTTGTTTTTTTACCGGTGCCGAGCCTTTTACCACTTCTATGGTTACGGGGTTTGATTTGGCAGTTTGTCCGTCTTTTTCCACACTTGCAGGCGGAATGGTAAATTTGCCTTCCTGATCGGCAACCATGATGTAGGTAAATGTCAGGTTAAATTTGGTAGATCGTCTTCCGTTAATGATTTGAATACTTGTGCTTTGCGATACGCCGGGTCCCGACAAAACAGTGAGCTCATCGGGCAGTTTGATGTGCGGTGCTTCGGTTTTTGCATCAACTTTATACACGAGCTGGAATCGCTCCCCAACTTTGACTACGTTGGGTGCTTCCCCGGTAATATTTACCTTTTGAGCAGATGCAACAAAAGGTAAAATGAGTATCTGAAATATTAGAATCCAATGCTTAATCATGGTATATATCTGGTTTTTTGCTTATTTTTTCTGTAAAGTTACCAGTCTTTATCTGTTTTTTTACTTTTTTTCGATTTGTTTTGCAGGCGTTTCAGCTTTTTTTGCAATTCCTTTTCATCCATTTCAAGAGCTTTCAGAATACGCATAGCATCTTTTTTCGATATTTTATCTTTCTCTTCGCCTTCTTCGCCCTCTTTGCGTTCTGCGGGTTTTTGTTGTGCTTGTTCTTCCTGCTGTTGTTGCTGTTGTTGTTTCTGTTGTTCTTTTTGCTGATCTTGCTTTTGTTGCTGTTGCTGCTTGTCTTTTTGATCCTGATTATCCTTATTGTCTTTTTGATCTTGTTTATCTTGCTGTTGCTGTTGCTGTTGCTGTTGCTGTTGTTGTTGTTGTTGCTTCAGCTTGCTTTGTGCAAAAGCGAGGTTGTATTTGGTAGCTGTATCGTTCGGGTAATTGCGCAGCGCATTTTTGTAGGCTTCAATGCTCTTTTTGAGATTATTATCCATTAAATATGCGTTTCCAATATTGTGATAAAGCTTGCCTTTTTTCTTTTCATCGATGTTCAGGCTGGTAAGCGATTCCCATTCTTCACGGGCATCTTCAAATTTTTCCTGCCTGTAAAGGCTGTTGCCCAGATTGTTGCGCCCCTCGTAAGTTGATGGTTTTTTTTCAATGGCTTTGCGATATTCCACCTCTGCTTTTTGCATTAGTGACGAATCCACATTAAGCGAATCGTCCATGGCTTCGTAATACAAATCGTTACCATTACGTATGTATTTTCGCTCTTGTTGTGCATATAGGTGCGAGTTGCCTGCCAGTATAGCCAGCAGTATGGTAATTATGATTATGTGCTTTTTATTGCTCATCATTTTTGAAAAGTTTTATGTTTGCCAAAAGTTTGTTTTTACGTGAAGGGATAAAGAATTCCAACACGATAAAAAATAGTGCTAACCAGGCTGCAAACTGGAATTGTTCATCATATTCTGCGTAAACTTTTGATTTCATTTTTGCTTTTTCGAGCTGATCAATTTCGTTGAAAAGCGAATTAAGTCCTGTGCGTATATTGTTGGCTCGAATGTATGTGCCTTCTCCGGCTGAAGCTATTTGCTGCAGCATGCCTTCGTTTAGCTTTGTAATAACTACATTGCCGCTGCGATCGCGGTGAAAATCGTTGCTCCGGCCACGTACGGGAATTGGCCCCCCTTCGGGCAGTCCCATGCCAATTGTGTAGACTTTAATATCTTTTTCTGCAGCCTCTTGTGCTTTATCTATCGCATTTCCCTGATGATTTTCTCCATCGGTAATAATTATGAGGGCTTTGTTTTTCTTTTCGCTTGGAGAAAATGAGTTGATACCGTGTCCAATGGCCGCTCCAATGGCTGTTCCCTGCTGCGGAATCATTTCGGTTTCTACCGAAGAAATAAACATTTTGGCAGCCGGGTAATCTGTTGTCAAAGGTAACTGCGTATAAGCCTCTCCCGCAAAAACAATCAGCGAAATCCGGTCATTGTCAAGGCGGTCAATTAGTTTCAAAATAGCTCGTTTGGCTCTTTCCAGGCGGTTTGGCTGGATATCGTTGGCGAGCATGCTTCGCGAAACATCAAGTGCCACAACAAGTTCTTTTCCTTCGCGCTGTACCTCTTTCATACGTGTTCCGAAACGCGGACGCGCTATGGCAAAGATGATCATGGCCAGGGCGAGCATCATAAAAATATATTTCCACCACACTTTGGCCGGTGATCGCAGCGGAGCAAGTCTTTTAAGCATCTGGTTATCGGCAAATCGAGCCAATTGTTTTTTTACTTGTGCCCGTGTTACCCAGAACCCCACAATGAGTATGGGAATAATCCATAAAAGATGTAAATATTGTATGTATCCGAATTCAAACATGGTTCAAAGTTTTACGGTGTTGTCCTGAATATAGTTAAACGTAAAATGGCTTCAGAAAGCAGCGCTATGGCGGCAATTAAGGCAAACCAAATATACTCTTCCTGTTTTTTGGAAAATGATTTGGTATCGATGCGCGTTTTCTCCATTTCGTCTATTTGTTCATAGATATTTTGAAGCGCTTTGTTACTTGTTGCCCTGAAATATTTTCCATCGGTCATTTGCGCCATTTGTTGCAATGTGGCTTCATCTATTTCAACATCCATTTGTTTGTATTGTGTGCCAAATGGCGTTTGAACAGGGTAGGGAGCTGTGCCCATGGAGCCTACGCCAATGGTGTAAACGCGAATGTCGAATGATTTGGCTAGTTCGGCGGCTGTTACCGGATCAATTTCGCCTGCATTGTTCACCCCGTCGGTCAGTAAAATTATAACTTTACTGATGGCTTTACTTTCGCGCAACCGGTTAATGGATGTGGCCAGGCCGAGCCCAATGGCTGTTCCGTCTTCTATCATCCCACTTTTTACATCTTTGAAAAGGTTGAGCAGTGTAGCGTGGTCGGTAGTTAACGGGCACTGAGTAAATGCTTCGCTGCTAAAAATTACCAGTCCGATGCGGTCGTTTGGACGTCCGCTGATAAATTTCATAGCCACGTCTTTGGCGGCATCAAGCCTGTCGGGACGTAAATCGCGGGCAAGCATACTGCTGGAAATGTCGAGTGCCATAATGACATCGATTCCTTCGGTTGTTTGTTTTTCCCAATTATCGGTTGATTGCGGACGGGCTATAATAAAAATAATGGCTGCTATGGTAATAATTCGCAATGCGGGTAAAATATGGCGCAGCCAAACTTTAAACTGGCTGTAGGATTGTTGAAAAGCGCCGAGTGAACTGACCCGCAAAGTGGCTTTTTCTTTTTTGTTCCTGAATATGTACCATGCTATCATTGGAATGATAAGCAGTAAGAGGTAAAAATACTCAGGATTAGCATATGTATATCCAAATAACTTCATTTCTCTTCGGCTTGATTTTCTGTTTTGGTTTCCGTTTCAGCTTCAATAATTCGTTCTTTCGTGCTTATAACTAATTGATAAGCATAATCTAATGTGCGTGCGTTGTCGTCCGGTAATGGATTGAATTTGGCAAATTTCGCTAAGTCAGCAGTTTCAAGAATATCTTTCACCTTAGCCATATTGTCTTTATCCAGTACTTTTTTAGATTCAATGTACTCTTCTATAAAGCCGGTGGTGTTTTCCATGGCCGGTACATCGAAACGGTATTCCAGATATTGACGAACAATGTCGGATAAAAAACTGTAGTGCAACTTAACTTTGTCTTTTTGCCAGAGCTTTTTGCTTTGCAATTCATCCAGTTCGCGCAAAGCAATTACATGCGGCGGCTCTTTGGGTTTGGGCTTGCCGGGCTCTGCTTCTTTTTGCTTTTGTTGCTTTTTGAAATACCACCAAAGTGTAAGCAGCAGGGCAATGGCCAAAATAATTAATCCTGCATAAATGGCATACTCGTTTAAAAACTCCTTAAATGTAAGGGGTGTTTCAATGGGCTTTTTTATATCTGCTATGGCGTTGGAGGTGGAATCAATGTCGAATGTCCGCACGCCGAGGTAAACCGGATTTGTATGCAGCGTGTCTGTTCTCTGTTGGTTGTATGAAACTGCTATGCGGTAAGGTTTTATTTCGTAGGAACCTGAATCAAAGCTTGTAACAATGTAGGGTTTCCGAATGGTTTTAGTTTCGTTATTAAGCACCGTGTCAAATGGCAGGTCGCGCAAAATTTCGATTTTTTCGACCAGAGTATCAGACAGAACCGGAAAACTGACTTTTGCATCTTTAGGCACAGTAGCTGATAATGAGAACTCTACATGATCGCCAATAAGCATCATGCTCGTGTCAAGCGTAGCCTTAACTTTGGCGTTTTGAGCTTGTGTTGTTCCCGGTATTGCAATTAAACAACCGATGAATAATAGAGTATATATGAATAATTTCTTCATTTTGAATAGCGCGTTTATAATGAACGTTTCTTGAAAAATTTCACCAAAGGTTGTACGTAATCCTGGTCAATTGACAAATTGACAGCGTCTACACCGGTTTTTTTAAATGTGGTTTGCTGATATTCTTCAAGTTCCCGCCACCAGTTTTGAAAAATTTCACGATTTCTGCGGCTTGCTGTATCAATGGTTTTTATTTCCCCGGTTTCCGGATCAGTCAGTTCTACCAAACCCATATTGGGCAATGTGGTTTCGCCCGGATCAAACACTCTGAGCGCAGCAACATCGTGTTTTTTGTTGGCTATCATAAGTGCGCTATCGAACTTTTTATCGATAAAGTCCGATATAACAAATGCTGTGCATCGTTTTTTTATCATCCCGGTAAAATATTCCAGCGCATGATTGATATTTGTACCATGTTCAGATGGTTCAAATTTCAATAGTTCAGTGATGATGCGCAGGATATGTTTTCGTCCTTTTTGTGGCGGAATAAACTTTTCAATTTTACTGCTGAAAAGGATCACACCAATTTTATCATTGTTTTGAATGGCTGAAAACGACAGAACAGCAGCCAGTTCAGCAATAAATTCCCGTTTAAATGCACTTTGTGTACCAAAATCTTTCGATCCGCTGATATCGATGAGCAACATCACGGTGAGTTCCCGTTCTTCTTCAAAAACTTTGATGTACGGGTGATTAAAACGTGCCGTAACATTCCAGTCGACATCGCGAATGGAATCACCATATTGATATTCCCGCACTTCGCTAAAGGTCATACCTTTACCTTTGAATGCAGAGTGATATTGCCCTGCAAAAACCTGCCTGGACAATCCACGCGTTTTGATTTCAATATGGCGGACTTTTTTTAATATATCTTGTGTTTCCAAATCAGCAATTTTTTAAGTTCACAATAGCCGCATCAATTTATAACAGACTGATGGCGTTTGATTTTCCCACGAACGGACTTTTTTAAAAGTTGCAGTTTATGGAACCTCAACAGTATTCAGTATTTGATTGATGATATCGTCCGGGTTAAGCTCTTCTGCTTCTGCCTGGTAAGTGAGCCCTATGCGGTGGCGCAAAACATCGTGACAAATTGCGCGAACATCTTCGGGCACAACGTAGCCACGGCGTTTGATAAATGCATAAGCTTTAGCTGCTTTTGCCAGGTTGATGCTTGCCCGTGGCGAACCTCCGTAACCAATCATCTCCTTGAGCGATTCCAGGTTGTAATCTTCCGGTGTACGTGTTGCAAATACAATATCAAGAATGTATTGCTCAATTTTTTCGTCAATGTAAACATCTTTAACTACATCGCGGGCTTTCAGAATTGCGTCTTTCGTGATAACGCTGTTGGCTGTTGGGAATTCTTTCTGGAGGTTTTCACGCATAATACGTTTTTCTTCTTCTTTTTTTGGATAATGGACTACAGCTTTGAGCATAAAACGGTCCATTTGTGCTTCGGGCAGCGGATAGGTTCCTTCCTGTTCAATGGGGTTTTGCGTTGCCAGTACAAGGAACGGCTTCTCCAACATGAATGTGGTTTCTCCAATGGTGACCTGTTTTTCCTGCATCGCCTCGAGCAAAGCACTCTGAACTTTTGCCGGAGCGCGGTTAATCTCATCGGCCAAAATGAAATTATTGAAAATAGGGCCTTTTTTTACCTCAAACTTTTCCTTTTTCTGACTGTAAATCATCGTTCCAATAAGGTCGGCAGGCAGCAAATCCGGGGTAAACTGAATGCGGCTGAAACCGGCATCTGTAGTTTTGGCCAGTGTGCTGATAGCCAGTGTTTTGGCCAATCCCGGGACTCCTTCGAGCAAAATGTGCCCATCGGAAAGCAAACCAATTAATAAACTTTCTACAAGGTGTTTCTGACCTACAATCACCTTGTTCATTTCCATTGTAATCATTTCCACAAATGAGCTTTCCTCTTTTATGCGCTCATTGAGTTCTCTGATGTTGGTTGTCGTATCCATAAATATTGATTTTATTTTTGCTTTAATTACCTGAACGCAAAATTAGTGCAATACAGTTCTATCTCGTACCGAATGACCCGCAATTTTAACGTAACTTTAACCCTAACGCTCATGAATACTGATGTTTGCTTAGTTTATTTTGATTTTTTAGCCATTTTTTAACCTAATTTTAACACGACAAAATGGCTGTTGGGCACATTTTTATTTGTCCGGAGCATATCGAAAAAAAACGAACAAAATGCTATGGCAATAAGCACTTAATATTAATTTTGCACAAAACAGTTTATATTATCACTATGTACGAATACCGAAAAGAACCACAGCAAAGCGTTTTTAAGCCGTATAAAAGCA